>CAZJMI010000085.1:0-2537 GCA_964547305.1 uncultured Gammaproteobacteria bacterium | reverse complement strand
GCGCGCCCTGAATGGTGTCGCGGGCGGGGGTAAGGATATTATTGATTTTGTTGGCCGTTGTGATGAGACGATGGTTGGCTTGGCTGGCGGAAATGGCGGCCAAGCGTTCTTGTTGTAGGGAGAGATCGCTTTCCAGCTCCAAGAGCCAGTTGTCGCTTTGGCTAAGGGCTCGCAGAAGGTTGGTTTTGAGTTGCGGGTCAAGGTCTTTAACGGAAGAGTTAGCAGATGAGGTAAAGGGCGCGATATTGGTAGTGGCCCAATCGTTGAGTTTTTGAATATCGGTGGTCAAATCGCCGGCCATGAGTAAGAGGTTTCGCGCGGCGGAGTAAGTATCGGTTTTGACGAGGCGCAGAGACCGCCAGTAGGCCAGACTGTCGAGAGCGGAGCTGGCACCTTGCCAATGGCGAGCGGCGGCTTGCCAGTCGGTCGCGGCGGCAGTGAAATTTAGCGCGCTCATTTCAGTAATAGCTGTCTTGGCAGTAAGTTGGCCGCGCCAGAGATGGAAGCTCAAGCGGCCGACGGGCCAAACAACGAATATGAGTAGAGCGAGAAGAACGAGACCGCCGATCAGTCCAAGCCAATTGAAACGGCGATGGGTCGGCTGGGTGAGAGAATTATCTTCTTGCGATTTCGGGGATATTTCCGGAGTGACACGCGGCGCGGGAGTTGATTCGGGGGTAATTTGATTAGGCATAGTGAGTGAATTGTAGGTGGTGTTTTCCGCCACGGCAGCAGAAACGCGTGTTTGATAAAAATTAACAGTTTTTAATTTGAAAAGATACTTTAAAGTGTATTTAAACCAGCTGCGAATATGGACGCGGGTGGTCTTGTTGGCAAAAATGTCGCGCAAGAGATGGCGGCCGGCGGAGGGTCGGATATGGTGGTGAATGATTTTGATGGCGGGGGTATAGATAATTTGCCAGCCACTTAGCCAAAAACGCCGGCACCAATCCACGTCTTCGTAAAACATAAAAAATCTTTCATCCATGAGCCCAGCTTGTTCAATGGCGGCGCGACGAATAAACATACCGGTGCCCAAAACCCAATCTACGGCGCGGGTGTCGGCGTGATCCCAATCGGCCATGATAAAGTGGCGAATGGATTTTTTGGCCCAAGGCAGACGGCCCAAGAAGGTACGGCGATAAAAAGGCATGAAAAGAGTGGGCCAATGAAAGCAAGACATTTGTGTAGTGCCATCGGGATTGAGAAGGCGCGGGCCAAGTAAGCCGGCGGAAGTATTTTTGTCCATAAAGCGCGCGAGCTGGTCCAAAGTTTGCCCTTGAACAAAAAGGACGTCGGGATTGAGCACTAGATAATATTTGGCGGCCAGAGTGCGGATACCGAGATTGACGGCGCGGGGATAGCCGAGATTGACTGGCAGGGCCAGACAAATGACGGAAGGAAATTCACGCGCCAGCATTTCAGCGGTGCCATCTTGGGAGCAGTTATCCACAACCAAGACCTTGTAATTTAAATTTGAGTTCTGATTGTCGCGAAATAAAGATTCCAGACAATCTTTGATTAATTGTTTGGTGTGATAACCGACGATGATGATGGCGATATCTAACATAAGGAAAATCCGCCTTTAAGCGGATGTTAAAGGGAGTAAACTTGACAAATACTATTTAAACCAGCAATGCCAGGCCGAGAAGGCTACTTGGCGATGTTTTTGGATCCAGCGTCTCTTGGCCAGCATTTTACCACATTGGCGGATAACGTCAACCAGTGCGGTGAGAGTTTTGGGTTCGCGCAAGAGGATATAGCCAAATTTGGCAAATTCGTAAAAAACCAGTCGCGGGCCGTCGATGAGCCATTGGCGGGCGGGAATATTTTTGAGTAGATAAAATAAATGGTTGCGGTAGGAATGATAATTGGCGAAGGGGCTTTTTTGACGGCGATTTTTGAATAAGGAGGTGGTACGTGAAACGCTGCGGGCGTGATAGCCGATGGATTGAGGGACAAGGTAGGCTTGCCAGCCGCGAAGCCGCAAACGACAAGCCAAGTCGATGTCTTCTTTATAGGCGAAAAAATCGGGATCAAAGTACGGGGGCGTGTCGGTGGGTGCGTGATGTAGCGGTGGGATGACCACATCATCCAGCGCGGCGCGGCGATAGATACAAGCCGCGCCGGAAAGTCCGAAGACTTCCGTGGGGGTGGATGGCAGATCTAGAGCCGGGGCGCCTTGTTTCCAGTCCGCTACTTGACCGTTGCGGTAAACCAAGAGGCCGAGACTGTCGATGAAGTCGGTTTTTTGGTGGTGGGCGAAATCCCAGCGACGTAATTGCCCGGAAGCGGCGGCGACACGAGGATGTTCTTCCATGAAAGTGATGATATTTTGGATAAAGTCAGGCTCCAAGATGATGTCTTGGTTGAGGCAAAAGATATATTTGCCGGTGGCGAGAGAAAAGCCGAGGTTGTGGCCGGCGCAAAAACCGAGATTGGTCGGCTGAATCAGAAGTTTGAAGGTGGAATAATGGGCGCGCACCCAATCAGCGCCGCCGTCGGCAGAGGCGTTGTCGATAATGATGACTTCCAAA
>CAZJMI010000084.1:0-2690 GCA_964547305.1 uncultured Gammaproteobacteria bacterium | reverse complement strand
TATGTCGCGCGCATTTATTCTTCATGAAGAAAGTATTCTCAAAGATGGATGGAAACACGCATATGATGAGATTGCCAGAAGCAAGGCTGTCCAACTTTGGGACGATAGAGCCGAAAAACCGCATCTTCTTTTCGGTGGGGATACACCCTATTGGGGCGGCGTCAAGCGAGACGGTATCGTGGTGGCTTGTTCTGGTTTCTATCCGTGGATCGATAAAGTGGTTTCGGGCATGATCGCCGATACCATTATCGGGCTGGCTCGTGATGCTTACGAGCGTGAGCGAGCAGAGAATCTCGATGCGGATTTCGTCGAATAGACATAAATCGTCGAATGTGCGATTTTGTGCGTAATAATGTATTTGTACCCGTCAGGCTTCCAATAGCTGGCGGGTATTTTTTTAAAAAAAAATCACCGCGGCATCGTTGCTTTGGTGATTTAAATAGTAATCGATTTTGCTACTTGGTTTTTCGAGTAGCCGATTTGAGGATTTTAACCTTTTCCATGAAAGCGGCGAGTGAATTTTCGCCATCTGGTTGCGCGATAATTTTTTCAAAGAGCGACTTCTCTGTCCAGTCACTGTAAGTGATCATGCCACAAATGTGTGGAGCTCTAAGGCTGGACAGCATGCCGTGGAGAGCGCCACAGGGGACTCTACCACTTCCCGCTAAGAATTTTTCCAAGCCCTTACTAAACGGACAGGCAGAACAAATGATTCCCTCGTACTCGAGACGATAGCTTTCGGTTTTCATCTTTTTGTACCAGTCCCAGTAGTAGATTTTACCCTCTGGCGCTGATGGTGGTTCTTGCCCCGGTTCGGTCTTGGGACAGTCTTTAGGAAGAATCACGCCAAATTTCTCAGGCAATTTCGCGATTATTCGCTCTAAAAGTTCCTGGGCCTCGGTGATTTCTTTGTCGGCGGCGCCGTCAGGGTTGGGGATGTGGCCATGGGCAATGCCGTGTTTTGTGTGCCAGATAAATCCACCCAGCCCTTCAATCGCTGCCCAATACTCCGCTTCGGTCTTTGGTTGTTTTTTAAGATCCATTTTTCTACCTCCTTTGTAGGTTGGATGTTAGCATTTGCATAGTGAAACATAACATGTTTGCTATAATAAGTCAATGTCTTGGGTTTTGACAACTGTTGGAGGCCTTGAAAAAAAACTGGTTTTACGCTAGAATCAGAGAGCATTTAATAAAAGTTTAATAATCATCAGTATGGCTAAAAAATTACCACACCAAGAAAGAACTTTAGTGCTAATCAAGCCGGACGGCGTACAGCGCGGCATTGTGGGGGATATTATTACGCGTTTTGAGCACAAAGGATTAAAAATAGTGGGTTTGAAAATAACCGTGGCTAGCGAGGAGCTGGCGGCCAAGCACTATGGCAGTCTTTTGAACGATGAATGGTGTAAAATGGCTGGAGCCGGGGTCAGAGAGGCCTATGAGGCGCACGGCTTGGAATTCAAATGGAAGGATGATTTGGCGGCGGGGATAGCGGCGCGGGATAATTTGATTGGTTTTATGGCCTGCGGGCCGATGGTGGCGATGATATTGGAAGGGGCGGACGCAATCAAACATGTGCGCAACATGGTGGGCTTTCGTGATCCGGTAAAAGCAGACGCGGGGACCATCAGGGCGGATTTCACGGTAGATTCAGCCTTGGTGGCTTGTGCCGCGGATCGCGCGATACACAATGTGGTGCATGCTTCGGGCAATGTGGTAGAGGCGGAAGAAGAAATCGCGTTGTGGTTTACGGGACAAGAACTGGTAAATTATAAATTAGTGATGGCGGATATTTTGTATAGCCCGGAATGGAATAATAAACGGCGGGCGCTGATTATGGGCGAGTAGGGATATTCATATTTAGCGGCAGGTCGCTCGTTTTAAGCGGGCGGCCTGTTTTTTAATTTTGAAAATTTTTATGGTATAATAAACAGGACTTTAATATATAAATTGCGGGGATATGCCCACAAAAATTCTAAAAGCCTGGATTGTGACCGTGGACATGGGCTATGGTCACCAGCGCGCGGCCTATCCGTTGCGTAAGTTGGCGTACAAGGGGATTATTAATGCCAATAATTATCCTTTTATGCCGACTAAAGACAAGAAAATATGGCGGCAGCAAAGGGAAATGTACGAGGCCATTTCGAAGTTTAAAAAATTCCCCGTATTGGGCGGGATAGTGTGGAAGATTTTTGATTATTTTCAAAAAATACCGAATTTTTATCCGCGGCGCGATTTGTCAGACCCGACGCTGCAATTAATCGGGTCGGTGAAGTTGGTTAGGCGAGGCTGGGGCAAGCATTTGATAGAAAAACTTTCCAAAAAGAAGTTGCCATTGATTACGCCGTTTTTTATTACCGCGATTATGGCGGAAGTGCACGGTTATCCGGGTGAGATTTATTGTTTGCTGTGTGACGCGGACGTGAGTCGTTCGTGGGCGGCGGCACTGGAGCCAAAAAGCAGTCGCATTAAATACCTGGCGCCATGTCAGAGAGTTTTTGACCGGTTGAAATTGTACGGGGTGCCGGAAGAGCGAATTTTTTTAACCGGTTTTCCATTGCCAACGGAAAATTTGGGAAGCACGGATTTTGGAATTGCCAAGATGGATTTGAGACGGCGGTTGGCCAATTTGGACCCCAAGCGGAAATTTATCGATAATTACAAGGATACGCTGCAGACAACTTTGAATA
>CAZJMI010000083.1:0-2740 GCA_964547305.1 uncultured Gammaproteobacteria bacterium | reverse complement strand
GGATAATCCAAACTGAAATTGTATTTGCTGTTTTGATAACTCTGGTACTCATTGCCCAGCCATTTTTGACTTAGCAAAAAATAAAGCCCCAGCCCGACTACTGCCAGCGCCAAGATGGTAATAAAAACTTTTTTCATAAAATTTATTTTAAATTATTTAGTGCACAACCAAACAAAATCCTCTCCCCCGCCATCTGGCAAACAATTTTGCTTTTCGCAAATCAAGCCCTTGCCTTTCATGCCCGCCACGGCGCTTTCCTCCACATAATGCCATTCTTTATAGCTCAATTCACAGCTCCATTCCACTTTTGTCACCGCCGGTTGGGCCAGCTCATCGCCAATCTGGTCGGCATAATCAAATTCGGAAGGCATGGGATAGCACACATAACCGGACTTTTCACCATTTAATACTTTTTTTGGCAAACGAGCTTGATCCCAACTTTCACGACTAGTAATCGTCACCTCATTATAATTGCTGTCAAAAAATATCTGCCGATCTTTCAAGGGCGTGACCACCCCCGCCATCAAATCCCCGCAAGTCGCGACTTCTTTGGGATTTTTATCACTCGCGGCATTAATCTTAAAACTCGCGAGTATTTTTTGAAACAATTTAAAATATTTATCTTTGTCAGCTCGTCTGCCATAGGAGCACGACAATCCCAGCCCGCTTTCAGAATTAAGTGTATAAACCGCCTCTTGGAGACCCATGTCTTTTTCCAAGAAAAGATAAACCGCCGGCTCTGAATCTAATTTTACATTTTTGCGCTCTATAACCGTGGTATATAAACCCTCGCCCACGCGGGTATCTTCCACCAGCCAATCCACAAATTCATTCAGCGTTTGTGGCTCACCAGATTTACCCGTCAAGGCGTTGGCAAAGCCGTATGCGTAACAATTGGCTTCTTCATCCGGAGAAACCAGCGTCCGCCCGGCATTGTTGGTTTCTTCCTCTCCTAATTCCCAATTTGCGGGATAACGAATACTAAAATTGTAGCGCGCGTTGTGATAAGTGCTCCACTTGCCCGAATTAAAAACCAAAAAGGCGGCCAATATCAAAACGACCGCCCCCAGAAAAATTGCAATGATTTTTTTCATACTTAGTGCTTAAAAATAAGTTATTTATTCTTCTTATTCTTAATAATATCAATAATCGCCAAAATTATCCCGATTCCCATTAGACCATAGCCGACCCAGCGATTTTCAGAAAATATAATCCCCGCCAATACGAACGCGAACGCCAAAGCCGCCAAGCGAGAAAGTTTTTTAGCCGGCTGACCTTTTCGCAGAAAGAAAACTACCCCAGCGATAATCGCCGAAACGATGATGGTGCTAAAAATGTAAATTTGTGATGATGCCATAATATTATTTTAGTTGGATAGGTTATTTTTTAAAATCCACTTGATATCCTCCCTGGCCAGCGGCAGATTTCGCGTTCCCTGCCCGACCGGATAATACACTGGAAAAACTTCGTACATCGCCCCACCAATTCCCAACAATTCGTGCTTTTTTCTGTATTCCGACACTTTGATATTTTTCCCCAACAACACCGAGCTTACTTGATTACCAAAACTGATGATTATCCCCGGCTTAATGTCGGCAATTTCCTTTTTAAACAACTCTAAATATTTCTTAAAAACTTCATTGGCCAAGGGTCGCGCGTCCGCTTGAGTGGCTTTGGATAGATTGGTAATGTAAATAGAATTATCCCGCACTTTTTGATACACCTTTTTGGCAAATTCACAATCCCAATCCCCCGGCTTTTTAGCGTTTATTTCATCAATAAAATTCTTGTCAAAAAATCCCAACTGCCCAAACATATTCCAAACATTTTTTGTCCCAATCCAAGGTGCTTTAATCCCCCGCCATTTTTTATCCGCGGCGACATTTCTAGCCGTGGGATTCATAAACACCAAAAAAATTTTCGGTTTATCAATACAACCACCGCCATAAATCGCATCCAGCCCTTTGCCGCCATAGATTTTCTGTAGCGCGTTAAATTTTGGGAAAAGTTTAGTTAGTTGCATACAATTTTATCCATCCTAATTTCAACCACAAAACCACCTCATCATAAGACTGAACCGACTTATCCGGCATTTTAAAAAGTATCACCTCGATATTTTTATTATGAATCAAATTTTGCGCCACCACAAAACACATCTCCGCAAATGATTCCCCGCCAATATACCCGACCACGCCATTTTTATCCTCATTCATTACAAAAACCACATCCGCGCCCTCCAAACTGACAAAAAAATTCTTATGCGCTTGCGGATATTCTTCCATAAATTTCTCCGGCAAAATCGGAACTGGATAGCCCGACACCTCAAATCCCCCATTCACCCAAAATTTCTTCCAAGTTTGAATCTTTTCCTGCAATGACGCACTACCGACAATGACTAGTTTTTTCATAGTTTATTCAAAAATTAATCAACGCACCGACCATTTTTTACGCATTCGCTCGACAAATTTTGTTCACACGACTCCATTCGCCATTCCGCCACACCCCGACATTTGTATTTAATATATACTTTTTTAGGTATACCAAGTATCAAAACTAGCCCAAGTAGAACAAAAACAATAATCACAATTAACAATACAACCTTCTTTTTCTCCATAAATTTTTAATTAAATTAATAAATTATATTTCTAGATATGAATTTATTAGCCCGCCTACTTGTCAGAGAAGACCCTCACGCAGGGCGAGCGGGCAGGGTGTCCGCCTTGGGCGGACGAGCGAGCCC
>CAZJMI010000082.1:0-2762 GCA_964547305.1 uncultured Gammaproteobacteria bacterium | reverse complement strand
TTTTCCGCCAAAGGCGTTGATGAAACCGTCAAAAAAATAATCCTCATTCTCAATAATGTCTTAGCTTTTTATCGGCTATACCAGGATATTGACCCCACCCAACCCGCCGAAGATTCGTCCAATGTTTTAGACATCTGGATTTTGGCTCGCCTCAAACAAATCACGCTTGAAATTACCACCGGCTACGAAAAATATGACTTAAACCAAGCCACCCGACCGCTGGCGGATTTTATCAATGACCTATCCACCTGGTATGTGCGTCGTTCTCGCGAAAGATTCAAGGGCGAAGATAAGGCCGACAAAACTGCCGCCGCCGCTACTTTGAGCCAAGTTTTAAAAGCTGTCTCCATCCTAGCCGCGCCGGTCATGCCCTTCATTTCCGACAAAATCTACCGCGCGCTGGGCGGCGAGCAAATTTCAGTCCATCTGGAGGATTGGCCGACTACCGAGCCCCTTACTGCTGTCGAAGAAAATATCCTTGTCGATATGGCCACCGTTCGCGCCTTGGCTGAAATGGGACACAAAGTTCGCGCCGAATCCGGTCTGCCCGTCCGCCAGACTCTGGCCGCCGCCCATTATCAAGCCGCTTGGCGTTTAAATAAACACGCTTCAGATTGGGAGACTGTTCTGGCCGATGAAATCAATGTTCTACATGCCGCCTCGGCCGCCGTTCCCACCGACTGGAAATCAACGGCTGGCGGAGAGCTTACTATCGCCCTGGACCCCAATTTAACTCCCGAACTCAAAGACCTCGGCCGCCAGCGCGAATTGATCCGTCAGATTAATGACTTGCGCCGTCATGCCGGTCTTACCATCCAAGACCGCGTTAAAATTTACTATCATTCTGCCGACAAGGAGATTCTATCGACTTTGCCGGCCCTTCTGAACAAAATTTTACCCGCCGTGCTGGCCGCAGAGGCCTTGGCCGGCCAACCGGAACTCTCCTGGTCAAAAGAATTAAATCTGGACGCCGCCACCCTTTGGCTCGGCCTTGAAAAAATCTAATTATGTCCGAATATTATAGTAGTCGCGGCCTGGTCTTGCGCTCCGAGCCTTGGCGCGATGGCGATCGTTTAGCCACTGTTTTGACCCGCGATTATGGCCTCTTGCGCTTGCAGATCAAAAGCGGACTCAAAGTCGGCCATAAACTCGCCGGACACCTTGAGCCCCTCACTTTGACAGACATTACTTGGGCGCGCACGCGCTATGGCGATACCGTTATTGAGGCCTCCTCCGTGGAAAGCTTCCCCGCTCTCAAATCTTCCCTGGACGCCCTTGCCCCGCTGCTTTGGGGCACACGGGTTTTGGAAAAAATCAGTCCCATCGAGCAGCCCGCTCAACCTCTCTACGCTCTCGCCCTAGAGTGGTGGTGGCTGACCAAAAATCACTCCGCCGACCTACTCAAAATTCGCACTCTCGCTAACGCCTTCCTTTGGCAGCTTTTAGCGCTTGAAGGCCTGGCTCCAGACATTTCCAACCTCACCACCGCCTTACCTTCTGCTGCTAATTGTAACCCCAACGCCCTCAAAACCATCCGCCTCTTTCTCAATCAGCCCCTAAACTTTTGGGCCAATAAAAAAATCGCCACCCGCTGGCTGGAACCCGCCGAAAGCCTCCTGCGCTCCTTCATTCAGTTTCACCTGCCATCCTATTGACATTTTTATCAAAAAAGCATACAATAAATAGGTAAATACAAGTAATACAAGATCTGTTCTAGATCTTTGAAAAGTAAACAAAAACCGACCGTTTACCGGTCAGGAGGTTATAATGAAAAATTCTACACTGTGGCTGATTATCATCAGTTTCTTCATTCTTGTCGGTCTCGTTTTTAGCGCCGGCCTCTTATCGGGAGCCGAGCCCTCGGCCCAGCCCCTTCATTCCGATGTCGTCATCCGTCCCGGCCACGAGCAAGCGGCTACCGCGCAAGCTCTCGCCAGCCTCGCTCAAATGCGCCGCCTGGCGGACAAAGAGCGCGCGCAGCACCCGGAATTGGACCCTCTGTCATCCGACTATCGCGCCCGTTCCAAGGATTTGACCCAAGGGTTGGAGCCTAATTTCCGGTTTCTAGTCGTGCGCTTCCGCTTTATCGACGAAGACCCGACTATCCCATTCTCTGAATTGGAACGTCGACTCTTCTCTGGTGACAGTAACAGTGTATCCTGCTATTTCGACGAAAACTCCTATGGAACCTTCTGTATTACCGGCGACACTATCACTATAAGAGGCAGCGTCAGTCAAACCATGGCTTACTATGCCGATGGTGATTATGGCAGGGGATGGGATTATCCAAAAAACGGCTATGGCCTAATGGATGAGGTTTTAGATAGTCTGTCCAGCCAATATCCCGATATCGATTTCGGTTACTATGATAATGACGGCGATAACCGCATTGAGGGCATTCTTATTTTTTACCCAGGACTTAGCGGTGGTCAGGCGGGTTGTGACCGGATATGGAATGCCTATTTCCCCAATTCATACTACTTTCCCGACGGCCACTATGTTGACGGTGCCGCTCTCATCTCCGAGGCTTACCGCAACCCGGATATGACCATCGGTTGCCAGCCCTCAGGCATGATTGACCACGAGATAGGTCACATTCTTGGCCTGCCGGACATGTATAATACAACTGGCGGCGGCGGTGGCATAGGGCCTTGGTGTCTTATGGCCACCGGTAGTCAAATGTATGATTATCGCTCCCCATCTTGTCTTTGTAGCTGGTGCAAAATCCAGCTCGGCTGGGCTATATCCATTACTCTTACGGA
>CAZJMI010000081.1:0-2833 GCA_964547305.1 uncultured Gammaproteobacteria bacterium | reverse complement strand
AGTTTTTGAAATTAATTAATGCATGATTTGTAATGTTATTTGGGACGACTGCTATGCTTTGGTTCTAGTGCGGCAGCTCTCCCCATGAATAAAAAAATTGCTTCCGCGCTATCTTTGTTCTATAATTTAATTATCAGTTAATTTAGAAAATCATGTCTCGTGTAAAAAAAGCTGTTATTCCGGTTGCCGGTTTCGGCACCCGCTTTCTCCCCGCCACCAAATCCCAACCAAAAGAAATGCTCGCTCTCATTGACAAGCCCGTTATCCAATATATCGTGGAAGAAATGGTCGCCTCTGGCATCGAAGACATTATTTTAGTCACCAGTTCCGAAAAACGCGCCATTGAAGACCACTTTGATCATCATCAAGCTCTTGAAGAACATTTAAAAGCTGCCGGCAAACTTGAAGAACTTGAACGCATCAATCGCATTTCCGAAATGGCCAACTTCATCTATGTGCGTCAAAAGGGCCCCTATGGCAATGGCACCCCCGTCCTCAATGTGCGCCATATCATCGGTGATGAACCCTTTGTTCTCGCCTTCGGCGACAGTCTTATCAAGAGCTCCATCCCCGCCACCCGACAGATGCTGGAAGTTTTTGACCGCTTTCAAGACCCCGTCGTCAGCGTTTCGGTCGTTCCTCATGAAGAAACTTGCCATTATGGCATTATTACTGGCGAAAAAGTCGCCGACCGCACCTATAAAATTAGCGGCATCATTGAAAAACCCTCTCCCGCCGATGCTCCATCGGATTTAGCTGCTACCGGTCGCTATATTTTAACTCCCGACATCTTTGATATCCTGGCCGCCATCAAAGTTCAAAAAAACCGCGAATTCTATGTCACCGACGCTGTGGATATCCTGTTGAAACGCCGCGACTTCTACGCCTGCGAAATTGATGGCCATTTCTATGACTGCGGCAACAAGCTAGAATTTCTCAAGGCCATTACCGACTTCGCCCTGGAGCGTCCCGACCTCAAAGACGCTTACGCCGCGCACCTCAAATCCCTGCGCCTGTAAATGTAATTTGCTAGTCAATAACTTATTATATGTTCAAAAAAGCAGCTACTTGGTCTATCTTGGCAATCATTTTGGTTTCTATCACCGTTGGTTGCAGTTGCCGCAAAACTTCGCCCGAAGCCGCCCTTCGTATGCAACCCATTAATCTCACGTACTGGGGCGTGGAAGATTCCGCTGATGCCTTTACGAAAGTTATTGCCGGCTACAAGACCATTCATCCCAATGTTAACATCACTTATCGCAAATTTCGCGCCGAAGAATATGAGCAGGCTCTTATTGAAGCCTGGGCCTCCGATCGTGGCCCCGACCTCTACCTCATCCCATCTACTTGGCTGGATAAATATCTCCGCCGCGGCTATATCAAAGAATTGCCTGTTAAAATTTCTATGCCTTACATTACCGCCAAAGGCGGCAGTTGTCAGCAAGCCGACACCATTGAAATTAAAAGCAAAACTTCACTTACCTTCAAAGATCTAAAAAATAATTTTGTTGATGTTATTTCTGATGATGCTGTTCGCAATGGCAAAATTTATGGCCTGCCATATAGCGTGGAAACTCTGGCCCTATTTTACAACCGCGACTTACTCAATAACGCCAACATCCCCAATCCCGCCGCCGACTGGGATGAGTTTAAAAATCAGGTCAAAAGACTCACCATCCAAAACTCCGATGGCGAAATTTTACAATCCGGAGTGGCCATGGGTACCGCCGAAAATATTCCTTATGCCCCCGACATCCTGACGCTCCTTATGCTTCAAAATGGTACTGTCATGAGCAGCGGCAACAGCTCCGCCTTTACAGCCGCCGCCTCTGATAACCAAGGCTATTATCCTGGCCTGGAAGCGTTAAAATTCTATACTTATTTCTCCAATCCCGCCAAAGAAGTTTATACCTGGAATGCCGCGCAGCCCACAGCTTTTTCAGCCTTTGCTTCCGGTAAAGCCGCCTACTACTTTGGCTACCCCTCCGATTTGAATTTATTGCGCGCGCAGGCTCCCAAGTTGGATTTTGGCGTATCTGAAGCCCCGCAAATTAGCTCTCTTACTCGCCGTTCAAATTACGCTCGTTATTGGCTCAATGTTGTTTCTTTCAAAACCAAATACACATATGAGGCTTGGGACTTTATCCAATTCGCCACCGCCGCTGAAAATGTTAAGCCTTATCTCGCCGCCACCAACCGCCCCACCGCGCTGCGCGTTCTCATTTCTAGCCAGCTCCAAGACCTTTACCAAGCGCCCTTTGCTCAACAAGTCTTATCCGCCAAGAGTTGGTATACCGGCTTAGACTATACCACCGTTCAAAATACCTTTGACCAAGCTATTACCGCCATCGTGAACGGCGCTGTGGACTACACTAAGGTTTTAAAAAATGCTGCCAATAAAATTAATCAAACCTATTAAACCGCCCATGTTTAACATGACTCCCGCTATATCTAGTCGTGCGCGGCCTCCCCTCGTCCATCGTTGGCTGCTCGTTTTGATTATCGCCGTCGGTTTATTTTATTTTGCCGCTCCTGTCGCCAACGCTGCTTATACCCTTCACATTCTGCCGGAAGAAAAACCCTGCTCCAACGCGTCGGATATTTGTTTTAACAATCGCTGCTGTCGCAGTCGCACCACCGACCTTAGTCAATGCGACCCCAATTATCATTGCAGTATCTGTATTTCTACCGGCGACTGTTATATCGGCGACGCTATCACTGTCGGTGCCAATATCGCCGAGGGCATAGTCTATCTCCTGGGCCTAGCCGTTCTGGTTTACCTTATTTATGGTGCCGTGTATTGGATGACCTCCGCCGGTGATTCCGCCAAAGT
>CAZJMI010000080.1:0-2850 GCA_964547305.1 uncultured Gammaproteobacteria bacterium | reverse complement strand
AACTGGGGTGGAGCGTAGAAGATACGGCGCGGGGGCAGAAGGTGGAGAAAATATAGAATATGCTTGATATTTGGCAAAATTGGCGCTTATCGCCGATGGGGTTATGCGAAGAGCCTATTATTGGCGCAATAATTAGAACCCCGGCAAATACTTGGTCAAATTTGGGCTACATTTTCATGGGGCTTTTTTTGTTTTGGGCGTTTAGAAAACAATTAAAAAAGTTTCCGTTGTTAAAAATCATTCCGGCTGCTTCCATAATCGTCGGCTTGTGCTCTTTCGCCTACCACGCTTCATACACTTGGGTATTATTGCTCCTAGACAACGCCAGTATGTTTTTGCTGTCGTCATTTATCGTGTCGATTAATTTGGCACGCATAGTTGAATCCTGGCAAAAATCATTTTGGGCGCGCTACTGGTTTTTCGTTATTTGGCTGACGGTTTTGATGCTGGTGTTTAGGGGTGGCGCTTCGGGCTCTATTTTATTCCTCCTATCTTATCTGTTCCCGATTGGCTTTGAAGTTGTGATTAAAAAACTAAAAAACGATATTCCGACTTATAAATATTTTGCCTTGATGCTGGGATTTCAAATTGTAGCGGCGATTTTTTGGCTGTTGGATCAAAGGGGTATTCTTTGCGACTCGCAAAATCATATTTTTCAAGGACATGTGGTTTGGCATGTTTTCAACGCGATTTCCATATTCTTTATGTATAAACATTACGAGTTGTATTTTAGAACTAAGAAGCATGCCAAATAACTATACAAAATATTTTGATAGTTGGAATTTCCAAAAGAAATCAGTAAATGAGAGAGAAATTGCCGATGATTTTTATTATCATGAAAGAGAAGTTTGGTGGGCGTCTGTCGGCGTAAATATTGGGGCGGAAATCGATGGAAAAAATGAAAATTTTGAACGCCCGATTTTAATTATACGCAAAATAAATCAATGGCAATTTTTAGGGATACCATTAACCTCAAAATATAAAAGTGGATATTTTTATATTCCTGTTCAACTAGGAGATGCTGGCCAAGAAAGCACAATATGTCTCTCGCAAATAAGGGTATTTAGCACAAAGCGCTTAAACAGAAAAATTGGGACGATACGAAAAGAAGATTTCTTAAATGTAAAAATACGCCTTGTGAATTATATTTCATACGAAGAAAATTATAAACAAATTGAAAATACAAAAACGGACCCCGAAAAAACTTCGGGGTCCTCGGAGGCCGCAGCCACTAATGTTTAAAATATACTCTATTTAATGATAAAAGTCAATAAGTTATCCACAGGATATAGAAATGTCACTATAGGTCAAGAACAAATACAATTATGTTTATAATAATAATTGTCACCATTTTACTGGTGGTTTTTATTTACGGCGCGTGGAAGGTAAGTTCGAAATAAAAAGGAGGCGATTTCCGTAGAAATCGCCTCCGGGGGTGCGCTTTGGGGCGCGCAATTTTTGATTCGGACGGGGACGTTTTGATTTAGCGGTACGGGGCGTAGGTGTCTACGAATTCATGCCAGTCTATCTCGCCCGTTTTGATTCCGAGGAAGGTTTTCCAAAACATAGTTTTCATGTCTTGGAATTTTACAGGCCACCATTCCAGTAGCAGTATTGCGGGCTCGGCGAAAAGTTCGGTGAAACAATAGAGATGCGGGACACCGGCTTCAATCTCGAATGTGTCGCCCGTCTTGTAGCTTCTCGCCTGATAACCACCCTGCAGATGATAGCGGACGACTTCTAAATCGCCGCGCAAAACGTGTCCGTACTGGATTTGGTCGTGAAAGTCTCCACCGCGAAACACTCGAGCCAGGGGTGGCTTAACGGCGGAAGGTTCAACGGTGGTGTACAACAAATTGATATCGGGAATTTGCACGCCTGTCGTTTCGAGTAACTTGAGGAAATCGCCGAACGGATTTTCGCTGGATATTTCTTTTTCAGTTCCGACATACTCATCGACAACCGCGCGGAGCCTAATGATGCCGCCGCGGTTATCTCGAAACATCGGTGATTTGAGATTGCCAGGCTCGGGGGCGATGGCTTCGGGGTCTTGGGACATGCGGTAAAAAAGTTGCTTCATGATTTACTCCAGACTGTCGGGGTTTTGGCGATAACCGATTTGCAAGTAGGCGTGAATTCGGTTCCAGTAGTAGTTGTGCGCGGTGGTGCGTTTTTCCAGCACCGAAATTTGTTCTTGCGCGGTTAATTTTTCGCCAGTTTCGGCTTGCTCGTCTTCTAAGGTAATAAGGCGCATAAAACCCTGGACCAGTTCAAGCCCGTGTTCAGCCAGAGCAACGAAGGGACGCCAAGAACAGGCGCGGAGCTGTTCTGAAGACTGCTCACAAGATTGCAGCAGAAGCAAATCCTCTTTGGCAAAAATCAGGTAGGGAATGTTGCGTGGCAGACAGAAAAACTCTCTGCTTACGCGAACTCTGGAAGAGTACTCGTCGTTTGAGTCTTTCGACTTGGCTAGTTCTTGGGCATAGTATTCCTGATCATTGGGCTTGAGCTGAAAAAACAGCGCCGCACCAGATAGGATCAGGAAGCCGACTTCTTCGTTAAAGAATTTACCGCCGGCAAAGGTGCCTTTAGGCACAAACGATATTTCGACATGCGGTGTCGATTGTCTGGTCATGACCGCCAGCCTTTTCACGGCCTTGTCTAAACTCATGGCGACACCCTTGGGAGTGACCAGAATTTTGCCGCCAGCGCGAGGGTCATTGGTTCTTAGTTGGAAAAGATCGACGGGACTTTCGTTTTGCATTGAAGCCTCCTTTGATAAAATTGAAAGCCTTGTTTAGCTTGTTTTTAGCATATTCCGAATAAAAAAGCAACAGTGGCACCAAAAAA
>CAZJMI010000079.1:1355-2917 GCA_964547305.1 uncultured Gammaproteobacteria bacterium | reverse complement strand
CAAAACAAAATCAGCAGAAGAAACATTGGAGCTTGGGCGACGTTTGGCAGAGAGTTTCCGAGGGGGCGAAGTTTTGGCGTTGCGCGGAGATTTGGGGGCGGGGAAGACGGTCTTGGCGCGCGGTATCGCGCGGGGTTTGGGGATTAAAAAACCAATTACCAGCCCGACCTTTGTTTTGATGAAAGTTTATCCAGTCAAAAATCATAGCAAGATAAAAAATCTGATACATGTGGACGCTTATCGGTTGGAGGGCGGCGCGAGCGTTGACTCCATCGGGTTGGCGGAATATGTCGGGCGCGGGGACACGGTTTGTTTGATTGAATGGGCAGAAAAAATCGGCACGGCATTGCCAGTTGATGCGTGGCAAGTGGATTTTAAGGCGGGAGAGGTGGAGAAGGAAAGGGTGATTGGGATTGAGAAATAAATCGGCCTTAGTCCGATTTGATATTTGCACTCGCTTGGAAATAAATCCGCAAGCGGATTATTTCGCTCGCTCGTTTGACAATAAAAAAGGGGATTAGTTTGTGTTAAACTAATCCCAATACACAATCCGAACATGTCTGTTCGGATCTAAAAAATTAATCCCAGCGCCCAAATACCGCCAACAATGAATATTAACATCGCTAAACAGCTTATCCAAAAACGAAACTTATCTTTTTGCAATAAACTATCGGCTATATAGCATTTCATGCCGGCGAGTATCGCAGCAAGAGTAATGACAGTAGCTCCGAGAGCAGTTTGTGCGTCTGATAATCTTAACAAAAAATAATACATGAACCAAGTTAAGATTATTGCCAAAATTTCTGGAAGAACTACTTTCTTTTTCAACGATAAGCATTCTTTCATTTTTCCCTCCTTTTTGTTTCCAAATTTTCAACATTCTTTTTCTTAACCATACTCTAATACTTCAAAAAGTCAACCCCGCCTTGGCTTTTTCGCTTTTTCTTGCTAGAATTTGCTGTATAATTTAATTTTATGATTGAACTACCCAAAAATTACAATCCCAAGGAAGTAGAGCAAAAAACCTATCAAAAATGGCTGGACGCGGGCTGTTTTACGCCGACAGCGGGCGCGATGAACAAGGCGCGCGAGGCGGGACGGCGACCGTTCACGATCATGATTCCGCCACCAAATATCACCGGCTCATTACATATGGGTCACGCTTTAAATAACACCATTCAGGATATTTTGATGCGCTATCATCGGCTCAAGGGCGAGGTGGCACTATGGATGCCGGGCACTGACCACGCGGGCATTGCTACTCAAGCGGTGGTGGAAAAAAAGCTCAAGAAAGAACGGATTAGCAGGCACGATTTGGGTCGCGAGAAGTTTTTAGAGAAGGTCTGGGAATGGAAAAATGAATATGGCGACCGCATTTTAAACCAACTGAAACGACTGGGCTGTTCTTGCGATTGGAGTCGCTTGCGTTTTACTTTGGACGAGGGTTATTCCAAGGCGGTCAAAACGGCTTTCGTGCGTTATTATCAAAAGGGTTATATTTACAAAGGTCCGCGGGTGGTGAATTGGTGCCCGCGCTGTCAGACGGCGATTTCCGACATTGA
>CAZJMI010000079.1:0-1255 GCA_964547305.1 uncultured Gammaproteobacteria bacterium | reverse complement strand
TATTTGGATTGGATGGAAAATTTGCGCGATTGGTGCGTTAGCCGTCAGTTATGGTGGGGGCATCAGTTGCCGGTCTATTATTGCGAAAAATGCGACGCAGGGCATCAAAAACCCATCGTGGCGGCAGAAAAACCGGAAAAATGCGTGGAGTGTGGTAGCACGGAAATTGTGCAAGACGAGGATGTGCTGGACACTTGGTTTTCTTCGGCATTGTGGCCCTTTGCAACACTAGGTTGGCCAGAAAAAACAGAGGATTTGGCATATTTTTACCCGACAAGTTTTCTCTGCACCGCGCCGGAAATTTTATATCTGTGGGTGGCGCGCATGATATTTTCCGGTTTGGAATTCATGGGCGAGATACCATTTTCTGAAGTATATTTGCATAGCACAATTTTAGCCAAAGACGGCGGCCGCATGAGTAAGTCCCGCCCGGAAACGATTGTGGACCCGATGGAAATGATTGAAACCTACGGCGCCGATGCGACTAGATTCGGGATAATTTACCAGACCAGCCGCGATTTGCAGGCGATTAAATTCAGCAAAGAGGCTCTGCTGGCGGGTCAAAAATTCGCTAACAAATTGTGGAATATCGCTAGATTTATTCGGATGTTGGAGGAAGGTGACAATGCGATGGGTGGAGCGGCAGAAGGCGGAGAACGGGACGGTAGGGGCGTGACAGCGGGGGCGGAAGACAAAATACGGAGCGAGGCGCAGGAAGTAGACAAAGCGCCAGAGCTAAAAACCGACGCCGACAAACAAATCACGGAAAGATTTAATCAAACTTTGAAAGCGGTGGAAGGATTTTTGGCAGAGTATGAATTCGGCAAGGCGGCGCATGGGCTATATGATTTCGCTTGGCACGATTTGGCGGATGTTTATGTGGAAATTACCAAAAAAGAAAAAAATCTGACTCTGTTGCGAGAGATTTATTGTCGTTTGTTAATTTTATTACATCCTTTTATGCCTTTTATTACTGAAGAAATTTATCCAGCCTTTCGGCGCGCGGAGGATAAAGAATTGCTGGCGGCTGGCGCGTGGCCGCGGGAATTTGGGCTTTAACTTTAAATTTTAAAATTATGACAACTGACCTTGAACGAGGATTTTTCAACCAATATAATAATCCGCACTTGGCGACGGTGGACAGGAGTCTGAAAAAGGCAGCGCGTGGTAAAGATCGCTTGGAGCATTTAGAGGGAATGACAAACGCCGAAGTAGTACTTTTTAATAAAAATATAGTTGATGACTGGAATGGCTA
>CAZJMI010000078.1:0-3139 GCA_964547305.1 uncultured Gammaproteobacteria bacterium | reverse complement strand
AGGTCTTCTTTGAGAATACGGTCAATGGGATTGCCGACGGCGCGGAGTAAACCGGCGCGCAAATCGCGCAGTCCGTTGAAGGGGTCGAGCAATTCGGCCGTGGCGAGACTGACGGCCATGGCGTTGACAGTGAAATCACGGCGGGCAAGGTCAGCGGCGAGCGGTAGTTCGGGGTCGGCCTTGGTGAAAACGTCGCGTTTGATGCCGGGGATGGGGGCGGCTGATTGGTCATGGCGGTCGGTGCGGGGCAGGGCGATATCGATACAATCTTTGGAGCCGCGCGGGAAAAATTTCAAGACACCGAAGCCTTTTTGCAATAATTCTTCGCGCTCGACGGGGTTTAATTTAGCCAAAGATACTTTTGGGAATAAATCGAAAACAACGCGGCCGGAGGGTAATAATTCTTCCACTAGCTGATTAAAATCCAGGCCGCGGACAACCAGGTCCAGGTCTTTGGCGGGAAGGCCCAAGAGCGCGTCACGAACAGCGCCGCCAACCAAAAAGACACCAGCCGCGGGATGAGTGGCGGCGATTTGACGCGCGAAATCTAGCTCTGGTCGTTGGGCGAGTTGTTTTAGGGCGGCTTGGGGGGATTTGGTGGGTGGGGTGGGCATGGGGGGGGTGGAGCATTAAATAAGGCAGATTATATAACAGAAATGGGGGGCTGGCAAGATGGGCGGGTTGGGCAAAAAGTTATCCACAAGGGGTTGATTTTTATTCAGTTTTTAGTATATACTTATAATTGAGCATAAATCCTCTGTGGATTGTTCTAAATGTTCCCATCCATCGGTTGGCTATAGTTTAGACATTTCAAATCCACAGGGTTGCTTCCCCGCAAGGGGATTTTTTGTTATAAATATAGACCATCAAATCTTATTTTATCCTTGAACACCTCAAGCCAATCGGTATTCTGCCTTTCATATTTTTGAAATATCCCCCAACAGAACAAATCGGCCGACTGCAACCCTTGATTTTCATGTGACAACCAATGGTAAATATCTAGGGGTGCGCTCGGGGATAATCTGCCCTCCAACTGACGACGGATATAAGAATTAAATTCAGTAATCTCTGGCCTGGCCATTGATTTATCTAAAATGAGCTCAACTCTGTCATTGCTGTTATTTTCAAAAGGTATATGGTCTAAAACTTGCCTAGCCACAAAATTATAAACCCTAGATTTATTATTGGCCAAACGCTCATAAACTCGCCTTTTGTTCAAAGTGATTGAATAAATGCTAAATTTGATATTTTTAACTTTTTCAAAAAAATATTTTTTAATTCCCAATGTCGTCTCCGTCCCTTTTAATTCTTGGACTATCCTTTTCTGGTGTTTCGGGTTGTTCAATTTACGCCTCAAAGTTATTTTGACTGCTTTTATTAACTGACGATTAGCATCATGACAACTCAAAGCCAAAATTGACACCGTGAAAAATTTTGATGGCTTTTTGTTCACAAAGTCAAAACCTAAATCCCCGCTTTCGTCTAAATATAAATACCACATTATTTTACAGTGTCACAAAAAACTCACCCGTAGTTTTGTCATTGTGAATTTCCAGACAAGCGTCGTCCACAAAACCTTGTTTTTTCATGGCATCAGTAGCGCGGTCATAGCAGGCGGTATAGCCGGTGGGTACCATAGTTAAAGTTAGTTTCGCGGGATTAAAAACTGCTTTATCGGAAAGATTTTCTTTTTCTTTAAGATACTTTTGCTGAAAAATAGCAGTGGCCTCGACCTGGGTTAAAGTGACTTTGGACGCATCCGCCGCGCATTGATTATTAGCGCATAAATAGCCGGCGGAACAACCACAATCGCGACAACAATTAAAATCATATTCTCCTCTTTCACATTTTTGGTTGCCGCATTGGGGAATACCACCAGTTTGATTTTGTGTCTGTGAGACCTGCTGATTGGCAGTCGGTACAGTTACAGATTTGGATTTGAAAATATCCAAGATGGAGCCAGTGGGGGCTTGAGCTATCGCCAGACCGACGATTAACAGAACTAAGGTGACAGTACAGGATGTTAAAATGAGAAGTTTTTTATTCATATTTTTATAATTATCTTATTTTAATAGTCGGGTCGCCGTAAAGCAGGGTTTGATGGGCGGTTTGGTATGAATAACCCATATCAATATAGTCATTTTTCCCGCGCATAAACGCCATCCCCAATGTGGCATCCCGCAAGATTTCTGTTATTACTCTGTTAAAAAGACATGGCACATTACTATCGATACGACAAACATCAGCACTTACTGTATTTTCCATAGACCCATATTGCGTTCCGGTACCTCCAATATAAGCCGTTGGCGGATTAGCCAAACTCAAGGCGGTTGTTACGATTGATTCTGATGCGTTAAATGTATTATGAATTCTGCTAGCGTCACAGGCCTGATTTAAAATTATGCTATTTTTCCATTTGGTATAATTTTCCATATTACTTGGCCGATAAATAAAATTACCACCGGCATAAATACTACCATTAACAAATACCTGTTCTCCTAAACTTGACCCATGAAAGCCAAGCAAGAGAAAATCACTATCATCTATTATATTATTGTTAGTATTGGGTCGCACCGGCCAGCATAATTGCGGCCTTGCAGAGATAGAACGATCGCAATTAGCACCGTTATAAGCAAACATGATGCTGTCCATACCGCTCCAAACGGGGGTATAAGAACTAATGGTTCGTCTCATAAGATAGCCTATTAGCTTACCATCTCTATTGATGTTTTTTTCTGTATGATAAGGAGTGCCTATTCTTTTTAGATAATTGCTGATTGGTATAACACTATTATCCATGGTGGTTGGAATTCTACCGATAGGAATATCCAGTAATTTATCACCGTTTAAGTCGGCGTAATAATCATCAGTATAAAATCCCCTATCATAAATTTGCGCGATTTGATTGTGCCCGCCAAGAATAATAGCATATTGCGCGTTGAAATGTTCAATACAGCCCGGAATGACATAGAGCGCGTATGCAGCCGGTACGGGCAGAGATGACGGCCGGAAATCGCGGCTACAAGCGCTCACATCATTGGTATCCATCCTGACTACCTGCGCGGCATAGCCATCCGAAGCCAGCGCGGCAATATAATTAGTCAAAACTCTTCCTAATCCAACAACTACATCATTGGTT
>CAZJMI010000077.1:0-3189 GCA_964547305.1 uncultured Gammaproteobacteria bacterium | reverse complement strand
GCGAGATTCTCATCGTCGCCCCGGACTCTACCACCCGCGCGTTAGTCGCTCAAGAATTTAACCGACCCGACATCCACTTTATCCAAGACAGGGGGGTGGGTAAGCCTGCCGCACTCAATTTAGCCTTCCAACAAGTTCGTGGAGACCTGCTCGTCCTCACTGACGGCGATGTCATTTTACAACCCGGCTTTCTCGCTCCACTCCTCGCCCCTTTCGCCGACCCAAAAATCGGTGCCGCCAGCGGCCAACCCATTTCCAGTTCACCCCGCAACACTATGCTGGGCTATTGGTCGCATTTTTTAGTTAATGCCGCCCATCAGCGCCGCCTACAACTTTCAGCCGCCAAACAATATCTAGATTGCTCCGGCTATCTCTATGCCATCCGCGCCGGCCTAGTCAAAAAAATTCCCGCCAATATTCTCGCCGATGACGCCTACATCTCCCAAAAAATCTATCAAGCCGACTATCAAATCGCCTATGCCCCCGCCGCCCAAGTCGCCGTCAAATATCCCGCCACTTTTGCCGACTGGCTGAAACAAAAGCGCCGCTCCGCCGCCGGAGCTCACTTTGACATACCTCAAACACAAACAAACCCCAGCCATATCCCGCGTCAAAACACCCCCATGCGCGGCCTTGTCTCCGAAGCCTGGCACGGCTTCAAATTCGCCCTCACTTTTCCACGGAATCCCCGCGAAGTCTTTTGGCTCGCCGCGCTCTTCATCGCCCGTCTTTATCTCTGGCTTCTCATCAAATTTGGCCACACTCCACAGTGGGGGAGAGTCGCCAGCACGAAATAACCTTGACATATTGTCTATAATATGTTAGCATTTCCTTTGATTAAACTACTTTGTTTTCTCCCGTTCATTGCCAACACCAACCAAATAACTCAAACCCAAAAGGAGGTTCATGATGACCCAAATAGAACCTGAAGTCGCACGAAAATTCATGTCAGACTTTCTCAAAGGGAACACGGATTTCGAAGAAATTTTCGCCGACGAACAAGACCTGGCCCTTTTACCCAAGATGGTGCCCCACATTTCAAATTTCGCCTGGCTGTCAAATTTGGAGCACGATTGTCCCAATACCCTTTTTGGGGCTAAAAAGCTTTTCCGACAACGGATGTCAGAAATCCTCGCCAATGTCCCGGCCAATATGGATGGCTACATCATGCTACTGACATGGGAATATGGATGGGACAACCCAGTTCCCGAAAGTTCGACAGGTATGACAATGCTTCACAAAAAGAAACGAGCCGCCAGCAATTCCATATTACCCGGCCTTGACAACTTATGGCGTCTCCAAGAGGTCTTGGGCCAAACATGGACCGAAGATGCGCCCGTGAGAGGAGCGTCCACTGAATATGAGGTTAAGCAATTCATGCGTCGCCTCATCGACGATGCCTCTCTGGACAATATTATCACCGTCCTCAATGGGACGAGTGAACATCAGCTTGACGAAGGTATCTTTGAGTACGCCCAGAAGAAGGTCAGTGCGCTCATAGCTACTCTACCACCCGAATCAGATTCATAACTGCTCAATCCCCAATTCTCGCGCCCCCGACACAAGTCGGGGACGTTTTATTTTCCACCCCCTTGCCTCCCAAAAAATTTTGTATTACAATATCGCCATGCCTACCAATAATCTCAAAATAGTTATCCTCGGCCCTCCCACCTCTGGCAAAGGCACCCGCGCCAAAATCATCGCGCGAGAATTGGGGATTGAGCATATTTCCACCGGCGATATGTTTCGCGCCATTGTACTAGAAGACAGCGACCTCGGCCACCAAGTCAAAACTCTCATCGATGCCGGCAATTTTATCCCCGACGACCTCACTAATGAAATCGTCAAAACCCGCCTCGCCGCCCTACAAACCGGCTTTATTTTGGACGGCTACCCACGCACCTTATCCCAGGCCAATTTTTTAAATACCATTTCCGATATCCACACCGCCTTTTATGTCAAAGTCTCTGACCAAGAAGCCGAATATCGTGTCAGCGGTCGCCGCGCCTGTGAATCTTGCGGCCGTATTTATCACACCGAATACAATCGCCCACGCGTTTTCGGTCGCTGCGACGATTGCTATGGTCGCCTGATTCAACGCCCCGACGACAATGCCGAGGTTATGCGTACTCGTTTAAAAAATTATTACCAGTTGACTCACCCTATCATAGAAGATTACCAAAAACGCGATCTACTGGTCGAAATTAGCGGTGAACAAGACCTGGCCGCCGGTCTGGAAGAACTGTCGCGCCATTTACAAGCTCTTGCGAAACACCATTCCACCGCGACACTCCCCGCCACTGCTCCTACTGTTTAATTTTCCAAAATAAAAACCCCACTTCGACGCTGACCGCCAAAGTGGGGGGATTATAAAGAGCATTTCTCGACGCTATTTCGGTAGGCGACTCACGTCGTACCAGACACCTCCGACAAGTGCGTAGGCCTTGGTAAAAACTTTAACCTTGTGGCGACCCATAAACATCACCTCATCATTGGTTAGAGCCCTCGCCGTCGTAAGCGAACACCTCGCGGCCGGAGCTGACACTATTTCGGCATTAAACATCCGCCGCAGATTTTGTGGCGCAATCTCCGGAAACGCGGCGGCCATTTGATCGACATTACATAGCTTCAACCGCTCGACAGCGACCTCGTCTGTTGTGTCTGTTCTGGTGTAAAAATGCACCAGGAACAGACTATCGATCTCCTCGCAACGAGACACATCCAGCCTGAAAATTTGTGTTCCCGTCACGATCTCTCGCACGCCTCGTTCCGCCGCCGCGCCTTTGGCAAACGAACAAAAAATCAACAATAGCCCCACTACCATCCAAAAACAGTATTCTTTCGAATGACTATCCTTCAACTTTCCTCCTTTAATAAAATTTCAAAAACACTCGCTACATATTAACATACTATACTCTAATTGTCAAATAATCACTCGCACGCGAACGCCCACTTGCTTTTAAAGCCCCACTCACTTAAACTTAAAATAAAAAATAAGGGGACTTTCTTTGAAAAAGATTAAAATGTCCAGAACTATCTTCCGCTGGCAGTTCATTTGTTTTATTTTACCGTTACTGTTTATCCTAGTATTCTTTCTTCTGTCAGCCAACGCCCGCGGTGCCACCTTGGCTCGCGCCAACAACCCCGCCGACCTGACTGCCCGCGAACGATTAGATACCACCCAAGTCA
>CAZJMI010000076.1:0-3251 GCA_964547305.1 uncultured Gammaproteobacteria bacterium | reverse complement strand
CCGAAATTTACGACCAAACCGAGGGCTCCGACCATTGCCCAGTGGGGCTTGACATCGCCCTGTAACTCCTGACTTTTCTTAAAATTCCTCGCCGCCCCCTGCGCCCCGCCGCAGGCCTTTTTGTGTTTATTGGATTTCACCATTGACATTTTTCGCGTTTTGCGCTAAGATGATGCAAGTAAAAGGACTGTTTGCGGTCTTTGACAACCAAAAAGAAAATAAAAAAATAGGAGGAAATAATGGTAAATTCCAAAAGTTTGAGTGAAACGGCGCAGAGCCTTTACTATTCTCGTATAGGAAATGCGTACAAGGATCACTTGGCTCTTGAGCTATATCTTGAATACGCCAATACCCCGCCCCACGAACTAACAATAATCTGGAGCGTAGACGATTGCTTGATTTATCGAGCAGAAAAATCGAGTAATGATAATGTAGTCTCTGGATTAAGCATGCCAATGGATAGTTTTGACAAGCTTTTGTCTTGGCATGATGTTTTTGAGGCTGAGTTATTGGTGAATTTCCTTGCCCTACAAGGAGTATTTAAAAAAGGCGAGGAAACATTCGCTCGCGCCTTCATACAAAGCCCAATAATGTATCAGTCAAAAAGCATTTTAAGCACCGCTATCAATCCCAAAGGAGGAGACCTCCACCGCTTCAGGTCAGAAATTTTGACCTGTATGAACGAAGGCGGAGTCATCATTGTCATTGAGGACTTCTATGGAAAAAGAAAAACCATGGAGCTGAATTTCGGCGACTCGATTTTAATCCGACCGTTTATCAAGCATTGGCATTATGCCAAGCCCGGAGTTATTGGTATTATACGAGCCATGGCAAATGCCAATCGTGATATCTACAACCCAATAGCCAAAGGTGCGCTGTATATCAATGACGGCTCCGTCGGACTATTGGAGGGCAAGTTGCGGGAGGTGATAAGTATAAATTAAAAATTGTTCCAAAAAACAGTCAAACAATTTAACTTATCATCAAGGAGGTGATGTTTTTGCCCTACAATAAAGGCCCGGATGGAAATCCTTTCGTCGACGTCAATGACCCAGAGTTTAGGGCCTTCACTAAGGCATTAAATTTCTATCTAGGAATTCTAATGCCCTATGAGATGGTCAGTAGTGTAGACGACGCGGTTATACTGGGCCAAGGGATAATAAGAGGATACCCCGATCCCGATAAAAAGCTACATGAGGTAGTAGATATTCCCATGGAGCAATTTAAAAGTTATATTTGCCAATATTCTCCAAGAGAATTACACGCTTTGGCAACTATGCTACGGCATCAGGGCGTCTTCGGCGATGGCAATATATCTGAAATTAAAGATTACATCAAACAATTTCGGGTATACCATGTCAGCGGAGTCAAAGATACACCGGAAAAACCCAGCGGAAAAGAATTCCATCGAGTTCGCAGAGAAATAGTTGGCAACATCGGCAATGTTCCAATTTATTTCATACTGGGGGACTTGTATGGAAAAAGCAAAATCGTAAAGTTACTTCCGGGGCAGTATCTCAAAATTCCTCCTTTTGTACACCATTGCTATTATGTAAAGGAGGGAACCGGCGCGATCGAGGCTTGGGCGAATGTTAATATCGAATGGGAGAATGATAAGAAAAATCTCCTCACGTTTGATACTTACTATGACCCCATATTCGATTTCTTATCGTTACTTTACCGCTATTATTTCGCTCTAATGGCAGGAAAGATAACCTTTGACAGCGTAAAACGCCTGTGGGAAAGCAATAAGGATGTTAACAACATTACTGAATTTGCGCCTTACCACGAAACAATGCTCACGGCATTGAAAAGAAAGTTTACAACTCGAAAAAGGCTTATCGTTTCTGAAGTAAGCGAGATAAAAACAATATATTCCGCCGGCGCATAAATTTTGTGCCGCCGGAAAGGGCAGAGCTACTCGTTAACTCTGCCTTTTATTTTTATTTATGCGCCAGCACTATTGGTGCTTTTAACATTGACATAATATTTAAAGCATGCTAACGTTCATTCGATATTTGATATTTGACAACTTAAGCGCCAATCAAAATAGGAGGATGTAGAAATGGCAACTAAGCCACTAACGGAGCAATTCGCTGGCCGGCCGCCGATAGAAATCGAAGAAGAGCGCGTCAGGAGCTATCTATCTGGTAAAAATGTATTGGTTACCGGCGCGGCTGGGTCTATAGGTTCGCGCCTGGCCCAAATTATTGCCAGCCAAAATCTCGCGCGCTTGATACTTTTAGACCAGTCGGAAACAGAAATGTTCTGGCTGCAGTATCAATTTAGGGAGATAAAGAAACAATTTCCCCAACTCGAGGTTGTGTTCATTATCGGCGATATATGCGATCGCAGCAAAATGGAGTGGTTGTTCGAAACCTATCGGCCAGACATAGTTTTTCATACCGCTGCTTACAAACATGTCCCACTGATGCAAGGCAATCCCGAAGAAGCGGTGAAAAACAATATATTCGGAACGCACATACTGGCAGATATAGCTGTCAAAAACCGCATAGACAAATTCATCGCCGTTTCAACGGACAAAACAGTTAATCCCACCTCGATGATGGGGGCCACCAAAAGAATTACCGAATTTATCTGCCGCCGCTCCAACGGCACTGGCCGAACAAAGTTTGCTTGTCTGCGCTTCGTAAACGTTTTAGATTCGCGAGGCAGTGTTTTGGAGATTTGGCGTCGCCAAATTGGCGCCATGACCAAGGTGACGGTTTCTACGGAAAATTCGGCCCGCTATTTCATGTCTATATCCGGGGCTTGTTTGCTTCTGCTCCAAGTCTGCGTTATGGCGAAAGGCGGAGAAATCTTTGTCGCCGACCGTGGCGATCTGATAAGAATTCTTGATATAGCCGTAGAGTTAATTCGGAGGGCCGGCTATGAGCCCGGTCTGGATGCCCATGGATTGCCATATGGCAACATCGAGATCGAATTTACTGGCTTGCGTCCGGGCGAAAAAGAAGTAGAAGAAGGCAGCACCAGAGGGGAGAAACTTACCGATTTCCCTGGCCTTTCGGTTGCTGCCGTTCCGATAATATCCGATAAGTTCCTTCTCGAATGTCTTGAGGATATGGAAAATATTCTCAAGCAGAAAAAATACGCCGAGCTTTTTGGGATCGTTAAAAAACTTGTGCCCGAATTTCAGCACAACGTTTAACCAGACCCAAAAAATGATACTTCAAACCCGCCGTCCGTCCATCAGATAAACCTATCTCTTGGACGGCGGCGGTATTTTTTTA
>CAZJMI010000075.1:0-3522 GCA_964547305.1 uncultured Gammaproteobacteria bacterium | reverse complement strand
ACTGTTGAAAATTATCTTTGGTAAGCGTAAGCTGATAGCCGCGACGCCTGAAAAATTGGCAACTTATAGAGATGGCGCGCCGATTAAATTGGACGATGGGATGTTGGTGAAGGCAACGGAAGCTCACGCGGTGTATGTGATAGCCGATGGTTTGAAAAGGCCGATCGCGTCGGGGCAGGTATTTGAAAGTTTGGGCTATAAGTGGGAGAATATCGTGCAGGTGCCGCAGAAGGTTTTGGATATGTTGCATCCGACCGGAGACTTATTGACTCTTAATTATTAGGCTATGTTGGTATTTGGCGCGATTTGTCCACATTCGCCGGTTTTGATTCCGGCGATCGGCAAAGAAAATACGCAATTATTTCCCAAGACGTTGGAAGCGTACAAGACATTGAAGGCGCGATTGGCAGAGGCGGCGCCGGAGGTGTTGGTGATAATAACTTCGCACGGAGAAGTGGCGGAGGATAAGTTTATCTTGCCGAGCGCGACCGAATTTGAAGTGTCATTTGAAGAATTTGGAGATTTGGCGACGAAGTTCAAGGTGGCGGCGGCAACGACGTGGATTAATAATTTGCGGGAGGCCTTGAAGTCCAAGGCGAATATTGGAGTGGTTAATCAAGAAAAATTGGATTATGGCAGTGGAGTGCCGTTATTTTATTTAAATCAGGAGCTGAAATGTCCGGTGGTGGTGGTTAATCAGGCGGCGGCCAGCCGGCAAGCGCATTGGGAATTGGGGCGACTGCTGGGAGAGGAATTTTTGGCAACGGAGACGCGAATAGCGGTAGTGGCTTCGGGCGAGCTGTCGCATTGTTTGAATGAAAACGCGCCGGGCGGGTATAATCCCCAAGCGAAAACTTTTGATAATAGGGTGGTGGAAATATTGACGCATAAAAAAACAGAAGATATTTTAAATATGAAAGATGAAGAAATAGCGGAGATTAAAGAGTGCGGATTGAAGTCGATGATGGTGTTGCTGGGGGTTTTCGCGGAGAGTGAGTATGAGTCGGAATTTTTGGCCTACGAAAATCCTTTGGGGGTGGGATGTTTGAGTTTGAATTTTAAAATTGAGGACTAGAACATGGCGATTAAGGTAAAAAAAAATAAAAGCGCTAAGGTGATCAAGCCGAAAGTGAAGGTCTCGATGCCGAAGGCCGTGGAGCGCGCGGAAAAGAAAGCCAAAAAAGAAACTGACGTGCAGTCTATCGTCAACGCTTATTTTGTCAGTAAGGGTTTGTCGTTGGAGCAAATTAAAGAAGACGCTAAACAAAGAAAAATTATTTATGCGCGCCATATCCGACCAGCCAAACAGCTTTTGGAATTAGCCGGCAGTAAAGAAAGCGCGCTCTTGGCTTTGAAAAAAGTGGCGGTCTGGGCGATCTCCAACAAACTGGATTTTTCCATTGAGACGGTTTTGAAAAAATGGTTGGAAATAGCCAAGCTGAAACCCAAAGAGCAAGTCAAAAAAGCTTTTTACGAGGGCAACCCGATGCATTATGATGACCGTCGCAAACGCTGGTCGGTACTGATAGATGGCGAGTGGAAAGAATATTGCGACGATGAAGCGAAAATTGAGTGGCGTTTGACGGATAAGAAGTAAAAAATGGAATATAGCGAGCTAAGACAAATAATAGAGGGGCTACCGAGATGGACAGGAACCAAAAATTTTCCCAAAGCCTTAGTTGTTAACAATGGTTTTCACGGGACATTTAATTTGAGTTTTTCTGAACCAGAATTATTGTTGGCATTTGATTCGTATATTACTGTAACTAAGTCACTTATTTATACAAAAATCCAACCTTGTATTAGGCATAATGATTTTATTGATAAAATTGCTAATAAAATAGACCTTTATAAATATCTTGGACTTTTTGAAATGGCTGATATTAGTGGGGTTATTTGTTTGCCAGACAAAGCTTATTTTAAAGAAACGGCTGAATTTACAATCGAATCATTGTGGAATTTTTTAATCAAAAAATTAAATTTTGATAAGGACAAATTGTATATAAAATATTTTTCTGGGGGCAATATTAAAGATGTGACAGAAAATAAGTACAATATTAATAAGGAGATATCGCCGGATAAGCTAGGTACTAAAAAATGGGGGGAACTTGGTTTAAATGAAAAAAATTTTATTCCCGATAAAACTAGGGATACATTTTTAGCCCTGTATTTAGGAAGACCAACTACTTGGGGCTATCGGCAGGAAGTTCTTTATGAATTTCATGGCGAATTGCTTGATATTGCAACGGTAATTTATAATGTTTGGGAGCCCATAATGCGTGGCGATGAAGTTATAGACATAAAAGATTGGGACAGTATCGGCTGTGTTAGCGCTATCGGAGTAGAGCGTATTTTAATGGTTAAAAATGATTTTGGTTGCCTTGTTGAATGCAGCCATATTTACCCGTTACAATGTTTAATTATTAAAGATGCACAAAATAAAAATCAAGACGAAGCTCAAATAGCCACAGAGGCCATCAGGATTATTCATAGAATTATTACCGATTGTGGTTCTTATGAAAATTTATCTGGTAAACGGCGACAAAAAATAAGAAAATATTTTTTCTATTTGAAAGATTCTTTAAATAAATTGAAAATTCAGATTACGGAGAAAAACATTTTAAAATATTTGAAGCTTAATGCTGAATTACAAAAACATTATCCAGAGCTTAAACAAGGCATACCAAACACAATGAGTAGATTTGTTGAATATGTTAAGGTATATGAAAAATTATTTAAAAATCAAGAAGTAAATAATGTCTCATAAAATCATATTTTTAGGTAGTGGCGAATTTGCTGTCCCCTCTTTGCGGGCGCTAGCTTCGTTTGCCGATTTTGAAATTCAGCTGGTGGTGACGCAGCCGGATAAGGCGCGCGGGCGTGGGCAGAAAATACAGCCGGGTATATTGAAGGCGGCAGCGGAGGAACTGGGTCTGAAAGTGGCACAGCCGGAAAAAAAACATAAATTGGATTTACAGGTGGCGCTGGCAAAGGTGGCGGCAGAAAGCGGGCGACCGGAGGCCTTGGTGGTGGTATCGTATGGCAAGATTTTGCCGCAGGATGTGCTGGATTTGGCGGTAAAGGGTTGTTTAAATTTACACCCGTCACTATTGCCAAAATATAGAGGTTCGGCGCCGATTCAGGGAGCCATTTTGGACGGGCTGGAAACTACGGGGGTGACGATTATGCTTTTGGACGCGGAAATGGACCATGGGCCGATTTTGGACCAAAAAGAGGTCAAAATTGAGGATAAAGAGACCGGAGGGGGTTTGAGCCGTAAACTGGCGGAAAAGGGCGCAGAGGCGCTTGTGGAGGCACTGGAAGGCTGGTTGGCGGGGCAGATTGAGCCGCGGGAGCAAAACCACGACCAGGCTACTTATACCAGCAAAATAACCAAGGAAATGGGCAAGATAGATTGGGAGCGGTCGGCGGCGGAAATTGAGCGGCAAGTCAGGGCTTTGCAGCCGTGGCCGGGGGCCTTTACTGTGTGGGAGGGCAAAATACTGAAGATTTGGCGGGCGG
>CAZJMI010000074.1:0-3606 GCA_964547305.1 uncultured Gammaproteobacteria bacterium | reverse complement strand
GAGGAAAATTTGCGACGGTATTTTGACAATATGCTGGGCGACAAAAAAGACCATAACTATATTTTATCAGTAGATGCTAAGCCCATTGGGCACATGGCTTTGATACACAAGAACGCCGGCACGGCTGAACTGACCATCGCCATCGGAGAAAAGAGGTATTGGGGTAAGGGCTGGGGCAGTTTGGCGGTCAAACAGATATTGCGGGCGGCATTGGGTCGCCTGGGCTACAATAAAGTGTTTTTGGAGGTGCGTCCGGACAACGCGCGCGCGATTCGTTCTTACGAAAAGTGCGGGTTTGTGAAAAAGGGGTTGAAAAAGCACCCCGACAATCCGCGCCAACCGGTGACTTTGAGGATGGAGGTTGAGAGATAATTATTTAAAAATATTTTATTGTCATGGGTGTAAAACTAAAATTCATATTCAATATCGACTTTGAGATAAGGCAGGTAAAACGCGACTTGGACGAGTTGGATTGGTACGCCGAGAACGGGTATGCGGTGGACTTGCCGGATGGTATCGGGGCGGGGGCTTCGGAAGAAGAAATCAAGCGACAAGTTACGACTGAATTTAACGAAAAGAAATACACGGCGATGAGTGAAAAAATTACAGCGGAATACGCGGAAATTGGGGAGGACTTGGCCGCGGCAATAAAAAAGAATTTCGGCAAGAATGCCCCGACGGATTTCACTGTTTATTTAACTAATTACGGCGTAGGGGGTTCTTATAATTTACCGCATACGATTTTTTTTAATATTAACGACGAGTGGGGCGGGAAAATAATCGCGCACGAGATGATGCATTTGCTGGTTGAAAATTGGATTCAAAAATATAAATTCCAGCATTGGGAAAAGGAGCGGCTGGTGGATTTGATTTTAAATTCCAAAGAATTAGGCTTTTGGGGACATGATAATTGGCAGGGCGGCTATGGCGGAGCGGAAAAGTATATGGATGATTTGTTTAATAAGCATTTTTTCAAAGATCCGGAAGGATTTTGCGCCAGGATAGCGGGGGCACGGGAAGGTGAAAAGAAAAATTTTAAAGAGCTAAGGGATGAATTGCGGACTATGGCCGAGGTGGACCAGGCAATGCGGCGGAGGGCGGAATTGGACGCGCGCGCGTGGGACACAGGGGTCGATAAGCAAAATACGGCAAGGTTGAAGGAGCTGGTGACGGAATATGGCTGGCCGACAATTTCTATAGTAGATAAGGAAGGCGTCACGAACACGTGGTTGATAATACAACACGCTGACCATGATACGGAATTTCAGAAAAAATGTCTGGGGTTGATGAAGGCAGCAGCAAAAAATGAAGTGGCGCGAGAGAATATCGCGTATCTCGAAGACCGCGTGGCAGTGAACGAGGGGCGGCCACAGATTTACGGAACACAATTTTATGAGGGTCCGGATGGGCGGAGGATGCCACGCCCGATATTTGAGCCGGAAAAATTGGAAAAACGCCGCCGCGAAATGGGTTTGGGAGGCTTTGAGGACTATAAGAGCGAGATGTTAAGAAAAATTAATTTTTAAAATAAAGCTATGAGTTTTGAAGAAATGCCAAAGGCGCAATCCGCATCGGCGGCGGAAAATGAGCAGCCGGTCGAGGCGGAAGCGGAAGCCGAAACCGACACCGAGCAGCAAGAGACAAGATTGTCGCCCGAAGAACAAGAGCTGGTTGAGCTGATGAGCAAGGGAGGGCCGTGGAGCCCGGAGACGCAAGCGAAAATAGACGAATGGTGTGACACGCAGCAGGAATTGGTTGATGCGAAAAGTGATGCGGAGCGGCCGAAGGCGCAAATTAAATTTAATCTCCAGCGCGCAAGGATACTACTCGAAGCTGGCTATCAGGAAGACGCGATCGCGGAATTGGAAGAGATTGCGGAAGAGGCGTGGAATCATGGGCTAGATGATCTAACTGACAGGATTATGCGGCAGGTGGATAAAATTAAAGCTTCCATGGCACAAGAAGTGGGAAGCGAAGGGGTAAGTGAGTAGTAAGGCGGGCAAAAATTAATTTTTAAAAACAAAACTATGGGCAATTTAAAAGGGACACAAACAGAAAAAAATTTACTAAAGGCTTTCGCGGGAGAGTCGCAGGCGCGGACACGCTATGATTATTTCGCCAGCCAAGCGAAAAAAGACGGACTGGAGCAAATTTCCGCCATTTTCAGCGAGACAGCATTGAACGAGAAAGAGCACGCCAAGAGATTTTTTGAATTTTTGGAAGGCGGGGCGGTAGAAATTACGGCGGCTTATCCGGCGGGGAAAATCGGGACGACATTGGAAAATTTGAAAGCGGCGGCGGCAGGTGAAAATGAAGAATGGTCAAAATTATATCCGGAATTTGCCAAGACGGCGGAGGAAGAGGGCTTGACGGAGATTGCCACGACTTTCAAGATGATAGCCGTGGGAGAAAAAGCGCACGAGGAGAGGTACAAAAAGCTATATGAGAATCTGGAGGCGGGTGAGGTCTTCGCGCGGGAGGAAAGCGTGATATGGAAATGCAATAATTGCGGGTATTTGCACGAGGGAAAGCAGGCACCGGAAAAATGTCCCGCTTGTTTACATCCGCAGACATATTTCCAAATTAAAGAAAATAATTACTAGGGGACGACGTGGGCGCAAATAATCCAGAATAGATATGGAGCATATAGCGATATTGAAAAAATGTTGGGGTTTGATTCCAAAAATCCTCTCCGGCAAAAAGATCGTAGAATCGCGCTGGTATATGCCAAATTTGGGGTTGTTTTAATTTTTATGGTATTATAAATGTGTAATAAAGAATAAATATTGAGTAAATAAATTTAAAACAATGGCAAAACAAATTAAAACTAAAGTGAGATCTGGTGTTGTGACAAACATTGCAATCGGCGTTAGCATCGCGGGCGTTGGTTTATTGGCGGCCGGAATTATAGGGTTTTCAGTCGCAAGAATTAAAACTCTTCGTTCTAGTCAACAGGCTACAACGAATGGTATTGCGCAGGTTAAGAGCAGTCAGGGTGATGCCGTAGAGCTAGCCAGAACATCGCCATCTGGATCTGGCACTACTGTTACAGCCGATACTCACAATGAAAGGCTAACCGATATTTCGCGTGATTATGATTGGGATTGTCGGGCGGATGGAAAAAATAGCTCGCCGATGATTAATTTAGACACTACTGATTTGTATTCTACTGGTAAGGTTTCTTATGCCATTGATGACCCAGACGCTATACGCTCTTACGACGACTTACCCGGCGTTTATGTTCCGAGCAGCGCGGCATCGATATCCGAGATGCTACTTTTAGGTGTAGATAGAGTTAGGGTTGTGCGCGTTTTTAATAAGGGCAATGGCAATCTTCCAGAATTTGATTGCACTGTTTGTTCTAAGGAGGCAGATCCTAATGTCCCAGGGAGCGGCGGATTTATAAGAACGATTAATCATGTTTACAGCTGGCCTGATCCAACCATGCATGGTCGCACTACAGTTGAAAGACTTATTATTGGTGGCGGAATTTCATCTGTTGCCCACAATCTTTTTGACGGATACAGGTCTCCGGCCATAAATATTATAGACGAAATAAGGCGCACTGGTACACACTTGTCTGCGGGAGATACTATTAAATATGTA
>CAZJMI010000073.1:0-3631 GCA_964547305.1 uncultured Gammaproteobacteria bacterium | reverse complement strand
TCGACCCCCAAGACCCACAGACCATCATCGGCAACCTCACCGCCGACCAACTTTACCACCTGGATTGACTTTACACCCCTGTCTGCTAGAATGAGAGGTGTTTAAAAATACATCAAATGTCTCTCTTCACCAAGAAAATAGGCATTGACCTGGGCACCACCAACACCCTGGTTTATGTACCCCAACGGGGGATTATCATCAACGAACCATCAGTTGTGGCCGTGTCTTTGACTGACAAGAAAATCCTCGCCGTTGGTGAAGAAGCCAAGGAAATGCTTGGCCGCACTCCCGAAAGTATCGTCGCCTCTCGCCCCCTCAAAGACGGTGTCATTGCCGACTATCGTACCACCGAAGCCATGCTTAAATATTTTATCGGCAAGGCCCTCGGTAATTTTCGCTTTTTCCGTCCTGATGTCATGGTCTCTGTCCCCGGCGGCGTCACCTCCACCGAAAAACGCGCCGTCATGGACGCTACCGTGGCCGCCGGCGGTAAAAATGCCTTCATTATCAAAGAGCCTATCGCCGCCGCCATCGGCGCCGCCATTCCCATCGGTTCAGCCTCCGGTCACATGATCGTCAATATGGGTGGTGGCACCACCGAAATCGCCGTTATTTCCCTCGGTGGCATCGTCACCAATATGTCCGTTCGTGTTGCCGGCAACAAATTTGACCATGCCATTTTAGAGCACATCCGCCGCAAACATAATCTAGCCATCGGTGAACGCACCTCCGAACGCATAAAAATCGAAATCGGTTCGGCCCTCTTCATGGACAAAAAACTTATCACCAAAGTCAAGGGCCGTCACACCGTCACCGGTCTGCCACACACCATCACCATTACCTCCGATGACACCACCGAAGCCGTCGGCAGCGAATTGGAACAAGTTATTGAAGCCATCAAAAGCGTCTTGCGCGAAACCCCGCCCGAACTTTCCGCCGATATCATGGAAAAAGGCGTCGTTCTCGCCGGCGGCACCTCGCAACTACGCAATATCGACAAACTTTTTGCCCAAGCCCTTAATATTCCCATGTATGTCGCCCCCGAGCCCTTGCTTTGTGTCATCAAAGGCATCTCCACCGCCCTCGACAACCTCGATTCTTACAAACGCAGTCTGCTGGCTCATCGCTAATCGCTTGACCTCTTAAAACCATCATTATGATCATCGGGATTGACGCCTCCCGCGCCAACAAGCCTCAAAAAACCGGCGTGGAATGGTATTCTTATCATCTCATTGAAGAATTTAAAAAAATGGCTCCGCGCCATCAATATTTTTTATACACCAACCAGTCCCTCACCGGCGCCCTCGCTCAATGCCCTTCAAATTTTAAAGAAATCCGCCTCAAATGGCCCATCCCGCGCTCCTGGACTATCGGACGCTTGAGCTGGGAAATGAAATTCGGCAAATATCGCCCCGATGTGCTTTTTGTGCCAGCACACACTCTGCCGCTTTTGAATCCAAAAAAATCCGTCGTCACCATTCACGACATCGGCTTTGAACATTTTCCCGCCGCCTATCATTGGGCTGACAAACTTTACCACAAACTAATTATTCAAATCATCAAACGCTCCGCCACCACCATCATCACACCCTCGCAATTCACCAAAGACGACATCATCCGAACCTACGGCCTCGCGCCGGAAAAAATCTCTGTCGTCCACAACGGCTACGACTCCACCCACTACCGCCAATTTACCCCCGAAGAACGCGTCACCGCTCGTCAAACCCTCAAAGATAAATATCATCTTGACACGCCCTTTATACTTTTCATCGGCCGGCTGGAATTGAAAAAGAATATCCCTCGTTTGGTGGCGGCTTTTGCCCAATTTAAAGCCCGCCGCCCCGCCGCTACACACAAATTAGTGCTCATCGGCGCCCCAGGCCTCACTTTTCATTTGGTCGCCAAACAAATCAAAAAATTTAAACTGGAAAAAGATATTATCATGCCCGGTTGGGTAGGGGACGATGATTTGCCGATTTTTCTCAACGCCGCCGAACTTTTTGTCTTTCCATCGCTATTTGAAGGCTTCGGCATCCCCGTCTTGGAAGCCATGGCCTGCGGCTGCCCCGTCATCTGCTCCAATACCACCAGCCTACCGGAAGTAGCAGGGGATAGCGCGCTCATGTTCGACCCCGCCGATACCGAGGCTATCACCGGCGCCATGGAAAGCCTCCTTGTCGCTTCCGCCTCTGACCCAGCCGCCGCCGAAAATCCCCGCCAAGCCCTCATCACCCGTGGCCTCACCCGCGCCCAACAATTCTCTTGGGCAAAAACCGCCCGCCAGATCCTCACCATTTTGGAAAAATAAAAACAACCCTATCCATCTGATATCGGACGGGATCGTTTTTATTTCTTCTTCGGTTGAGTTTTCCTCTTCTTTGCCAACTCTTCTAGCATCACCTTTTTGGCCGCCAAACGCTTGGCGGTTTTGTGCGGAGAAGTCTTTCTTTGCTTCTCTAAAATAAGTGCTTTTTTTCTTTTAGCCATAATTTTTTAATGAATTTAATATATTCAAAGCCTAGCATACTTTATCTGGCATTTCAACCGCAACTCTTGATAATTCTCCGCTAATGTGCTAGCTTTATACTCAAGACATTGAAAACTACAAAAGGAAGGACTAAGCGGGCTATGAATTATACCATTATTACCCACAAGAATTTGGCCGTCACTGTCGCGCAAGATTCAGGCGAAGCCGACTGGTCGATTTTCCTGGCTTTTTTCCCCGATATCCCTACCATACCCGCCAACACGGCTGGACTCGACAAGTTAACTGGATTCAGCTCGGATAAAGAGGCGCTGGCAGCCTGCTGCCGGTTTATTGATGACCATACCTCCCCCTACGTCGAATACTTTTTGGGAGTCAAAATTACCGTCAAGCGTTGGTGGCAGGAAAATTGGGGATTTATCATCTCCGATGGCAACCCCGCGCGTACTGCTGGCTGCCAGGCACATTTCACCAGCAAAATCGAGGCTATCGAAGCAGCCCGAGAAATTATCCTATTCCGACGGGCCGACTAACAAGCCCCCACCATCGCTCTTATCATGGTTCCCACGACACCGAATCAATCGTGGGAACTTTTTTATTTTAAATAAAATGACCCCGTATCGCCTAAACAACACGAGGTCACAAATTCTCGTTCTCGATAGCCCCGCGGCTATATCAGTCCGGGCATGTCTTTGGCCTTTTGATGGATATAGCGACGCCGCTTACGAGTCGAACACGCCAAAATAAAAACCCGGCGATCTGCTATTAAAACAAACCGCCGGATAAATTCAGGGCGCACTATTCCAAATCAATCCCGAACCTATTGCGAAATTTGATTTTCTCCCCCGTTGTCGCGGAAGTCCAATTCACTTTGGACAATTCCGTATTTGCGATAGGATACCCTATCATCGGCGGCAACTCTATCACTGTACCGTACTTGCGTATATTATCTATCTCGCGCTTTAAATAAGCTTGCCTTTCCTCCTCGGACATCTTGGCGATCTTGGCCTCTTTTCTTTTCCTCAACCACGCCCAAAAACCAAAATCTTCCAATAAAGGATAAATAGCATACCCCCACATCATAAGAAGTATCAAGAGCATTGCGAGTAGGCACATTGAAAAATGCACTATAGACAAAAACCAGCT
>CAZJMI010000072.1:0-3658 GCA_964547305.1 uncultured Gammaproteobacteria bacterium | reverse complement strand
GGTGACGCCGAAAATCGTATCGATTCTGGTGGTAAAAACTTTGAGACGTACGGGCGCATCGGGATTGTCGTAGGCTACATATTCGGGAGCGATATCTTGAATTTCGTTGGCACGCAAACGATGGTCATTGCTTTTAACAATTTCCAGAGAAAATTCGGTGCCATAACTACGGCCAATCCAATTTTTTTGCATGGTTTTGACTCGCTCTGGCCAATCTAACTCGTCCAAATCTTCCAATAGTCGATCGGCGTATTTGGTAATTTTAATAAACCATTGGGTGAGCATCTTCTTCTGGACTTCACTGCCGCAACGCTCACATTTACCCGCAGTCACTTCTTCGTTGGCCAGGGAAGCTTTGCAACCAGTGCACCAGTTTACCGAGGCTTGTTTTTTGTAGGCCAAGTCTTTTTTATAGAGTTGTAAAAATAACCGCTGTGTCCATTTATAATAGTCATAATTGCAAGTGGTAATTTCACGCTCCCAATCATACATTAGCCCGGCACGATTGAAATCGATGCGAAAATTGGAGATGTTTTTTTTGGTGGTTTCCTGGGGCGGGACATTGTGTTTGATGGCATAATTTTCTGCCGGCAGGCCGAAGGCGTCAAAACCCATGGGGTGTAAGACATTGAAGCCCTGCATTTTTTTCTGGCGGGCGATAACATCCGACAAAGTATAGCCGCGCATATGCCCGACGTGCAAACCGGCGGCGGAAGGATAGGGAAACATGTCCAAACAATAAAATTTAGCGCCTTTGCGTTTGTCGTCGGTTTTGTGCAAGCCCCGCTCCAGCCAGATACGTTGCCATTTGGCTTCGATTTCTTGGTGCTGATAGCGCGGATGGGGATCGGTATCCATATTTTTATTTTAAGGGCTTTAAAGGGTTAAACGATGAACTTGTTTATACTAGCATATAGACGGTTTTTTTCAAGACGGGGAGGCGGGGCGGGGCGGAAGGGGGCTATTTTTGTTTTGACCACAGGGCTGTTTTGTGCTAAGATAAACGGGCTTAAAATTAATGGTCAGCAGACGGAAAATGACAAAAACGGGTAGTCGGCGGATCAAAACAGACTAAAAATATCAGTAATTTAAAGGATAAATTATTGTTGGGATTAGGCCTAGGCGCTCGGCGTGGTTGGCGAGTCTTTAAGGGTGCCGCAAATTGGATTTTGAGGGGCGGGGGAAAAGTTGGTGGTGTAGGTTATCGATATTTTTTAAGGTGGCCGATTTTGGGTGGATACAAATTATGGTTGGGGGGTAAGAAGATATGGCAAGAAGGACAACAAGACGAAACCGGTAGCCCCTGGAATAACATTTTATTCGGGCGAGCAAATGTACATTTATTATTGGTGCTGCTAAGTGGATTGGTAATCGCTGGCAATTTGACCGCGAAAAACAGCGCGCAAGCTTCGGCAAGTCAGGGGGCTTTGTTTTTTAGTATTTTGGGCAATGAAAGCGAAGATATCACCGAGGACAGCGGGTTCGATTTATCCAAGATAGAGTCGTCGGACTTGGACGCGGTTTCAGAAAATGACTGGAACAGTTTACCGGAGGAAGTTTTGGATGAGCTGGGCAGCTCTGGATTAGCGATGGAGGGCAGTGCCCTGTTGCAACCACAATTAACTCCCAGTGGAGCGGCCCAACGAACAAAAATTGAGACCTACCCAGTGGAAGATGGCGATACACTGGCTGGAATAGCAGAAAAATTCGGGATAAGCGTGAATACTATTTTGTGGGAGAATAGCTTGAGTATCAGTTCAAAAATAAAGCCCGGGCAAAAAATAGTGATTTTGCCGGTCAGCGGCTTAACATACAAAGTAAAAAGCGGTGATAATCTACAAAAAATAGCGAACCTGTATAAGGGCAATATTGAAAGCATTATGGATGTTAACGGACTATCCAGCGCGAATGCTATTAGAATCGGGCAGAATTTAATTATACCTGGTGGAGTGCAGCCCAGAGTGATATCAACACCGGTGGTCGCGCCGATAGCCGGCGCGGGAAGAGATGATTATTATGTGACACACGACAGTTCATTGGCGGCGCAAAAAGCACAAGCACGACCGGTTTCCCCATACGGCGGGCATAAATTTCCTTGGGGTCAATGTACTTGGTATGTGGCACAAAAACGTTATGTGCCATGGTCGGGCAATGCTAACCAGTGGATAAACAACGCGCGGGCGTTCGGCTATGCCATTGGTAATACCCCAAAAGTGGGGGCGATTATGGTGACCCGCGAAAGCTGGTGGGGACACGTGGTTTATGTGGAGTCGTTTAATAATAAGACGGTGACTTTTTCGGAAGCAAATTACAAGGGGCTGGGTGTGATAACGCGACGAACTTTAAATTTAAATGATAGGAGAATCATCGGGTATATTTATTAAATTTACTTTTTTACTTTAAAATAATGAAAAATAAACCGCTCTTTGGGCAGTTTTTTGCATATTTGTTGCTTATTGTTTGGTTTTTAGCTATTTCTAGCTCGTTTTTACTTATTTATCGCTAGTATAAAGCCACAAGAAAGAGCAAATGATTCCAGTCTAGATGGAAATATCAAGCTAAGGGGTGGGTGGATGGTAAGTTTTGAGCAGGAGGGCCTGGAGTTCGAGATAGGTTTTAATTTGAGAAAGAGATTGGCGAAGATGCTTGGCGCCGGGGAAACCGGAGACGTACCAGAGCAAGTGTTTGCGAAATTCGATTAAATGGTCGGAATCTTTGAGTACGAGGCGGGCATGCCGCAAAATGAGCCTTTTAAGGGCTGGCCAATCGGTGGGGATAGCGCCAGTAGGGACGATGGGCGTGTTGGGGGTCTCACAGAGGGCGCTAGCGGACAAAGCCGATTTTATATCACGGAAAGTCCAAGGACGACCCCAAACGCCACGAGCGAGGCCAAGGCCATCGGCGCCAGTGGCCAGGAGAGCAGAGTGGGCGATGGCGGGGGAATCAAGGCCGCCGTTAATGAGAAGGGCGGCAGAGGGAAAATATTGGCGGGCAGCGGAGATGGATGATTGAACGGCGGAAGAATTCCAGTCGGGCGCGCCGGAAAAGCCTCGTTCAAATGAGCGCGCGTGGAGCATAATAGCGGCCAGTGGTAGGCCTTTGAGGGCGGAAAGAAATTTGGGGGCGGTGGTCTGGCCCTTGGAGAGACGGATTTTTATGGAAACCGGCAAGGTAGTAGCCGCGATGGCCGCCTTTAGGATGGCGCGGGCACGAGTAGGGTCGTCCATGAGGGCCGAGCCGGAGAAATTTTTGACGACTTTACGGGCGGGACAGCCAAAATTGATATCAAGACCGGAAAAGCCAGCGGCGGTGACGGCCGGGGCGGCAACAGCGAAGTGGCGCGGGTCAAATCCAAAGAGTTGAGCCACGGCCGGACGCTCGCGGGCAGAGGTCCGTAGGTAGATGGAGGTTTTGGGGTCGTGGTAAAAGAGGCCGGCGGCGGATATCATCTCGGTATAGACCACATCCGCGCCGTAGGATTTGCAAATTAAGCGAAAAGCGTGGTCGGTGACACCGGCCATGGGGGCGAGGGCGATAATGGGGCGAGGAAGGGCGGCCCAGAAGTTTTTTGAGGGTTTGGCGGGCATAGGGATTTCGGTGAGTATAATTGGCGAGTTGAGAATTTAAGAGTAGCAGAAAATGGGGCGGCGGGGAAGGT
>CAZJMI010000071.1:0-3729 GCA_964547305.1 uncultured Gammaproteobacteria bacterium | reverse complement strand
GAAACTTATCTCGGCGGCATGGAAGGCGACTATTACAAAAGCCTCGCTGCCTCCGATGGCAGTAAAACCTTCGAAATGGATCTTAGCTCTCTCAATATGTATCAACGCGAAATTGAAAAGATAGAAGTTCAAATTTATGCCAACGATGGCACAGACGAGGGCGTTGATGGCTCAGGCTATTCTGACTGGGTCAAAATACTTCAAGCCACGCCCGACCTTACCGCGCGTGGCGATCCCGATGCTTTGCGCGAGAGTGGCACCAAGAACCCAGTCGCTGCATTTCTGGGCGCCTATATGGGCACCATTCTCTTGGGCCCCCTAGGAACTTATTTGGGGGGCATTATCGGCTTTGGGATCACCGAGATCACGGGCTTTATTAGTAATATCGGCGCCGACGACCCGGGCACAGAGTATTTTATTGAGGGCTTCTGGTATGGTTGTGTTATCGACGGGGGCAAATATAATCAATCGGGCAATGAAAGTGAACAGCGAGATTGTTTTTGTGAAGGCGACCCCAAGTGCAAAAATCTTGATGGTCTTGATAAAGGGTGCCAAACTGGCGCGTCCTGTACTAGAGTGAGGGCAATGTTTGATTCCATCGGCCGCTTAAAATCGATTAAAATGGCCTTTGTCGATAATAACGACGGCTGGGGGGCAGAAGGCCACGGCCGTTTGCGAGAGATTAGAATTTATCGCCGCGTTTGTCCCCAAGTCGCCCGTGTCAATGGTACCGACTTCAATACTATCGCTTATACCAATAAATTATGGTCGCAGGGCAATGATTATCATACCGGCACTGCCCTCGGTTCCGCCGCCTGCGCGCCCTATGGCGCTATCGGCTCTGATGACGTTAGTAAGGGAGTTGAGTTAAATCAAATACCAGCTAGCGATATTTATAACAATACCGCGCAAAATATTTGCAGCGTCGGCGCGACCAACAGTGTCTATCAAAAAAGCACTATTTCCACTACCCGCCTTTCCGACGAGCTCCCATATCTATCAGATATTTTTGCCCGCGTCTTTGAAATTAAAACCTTCAATCCCGACACTAATACTTACAAGCCCGCGGCCGAAAGCGCCTTGTATGACCAACGGAGGCTGGCTTCCGCCACTGCCGCCCCCCAGATTCAGGCCTATACTAATGGTGCCAAACCGGAAGATATAGATATCGGCAGATTTGCAATCAATAATACTACTTCAGGTACCCCTTCTTTAAGCGCCGGAGTTGCTACTATCAATTTCTATGCTTGGGCCAACGAAAATCATATGCCCGTACGTGGTGTGCAAGTTGATTGGGGCGACGGGTCAAATTACTCCGGTAGTATGGACCTGTTGGCTCGCAATTATAAACCACAATGCGAAAAAATATGCGCTGCTTCCGAGAAAGCTGCCGGTACCGATCATATTGGACAGCAATGTAAGATCTCGCCAGCTCGCCCCAGTTGCTCCTGCCTTTCTGATAATGATTGCGATGGCTACTATAACAAATGCTTCCCCCGCACCTTCGGCGACACATCTGAAGCCTGCGAAGAGAAATATTGGCAATTCAACCATGTCTATCAATGCACCAACCCCGCCGGCTGTACCTTCGTCCCGCAAGTCCGCGTCAAAGATAACTGGGGCTGGTACACCGGACCCGCCGCAACCGCCTACGGTGGTGATGACACCAATTTCACCGGTGGCTGGATAAATTTTGACGGCACCGTTTTTGTCCCACCCACCTTCTAAATCTGCCCCTAGTGCGATCCTCGCCCCACTGACACTCCTTCCGCCCCTCGCCCGCCGCGCGGCCTATCCCCTCCAACTCATCTCCCCAAGTATATTCCCATATCCACACCAAAAAACCGCCTCGCTAATCCGAGACGGTTTTTTGTTGCTATATTTTTTAAATTACCACCTACCGATCGCCCTCATCCTCGCCCCGCATCTTATTTACTCGCTTTGCCTTCCAACCGCGCCTTCTCTTCTTCTATCACGCTCTCGTCCAATTTTATAAACAAAATCTCTGCCGCTCTCAATGCCTCTGTCGGCTTTACCGGTTTAAATTCCCACGCCAAATCCTCCCGCGCCCATCCCAAAATCTCAAAAACCTTCGCCGAGCTAAATGGTAAAAATGGCTCTAGCAAAATCGCCAGCGCGCCCACCACCTGCAGCGCTTGATACAAACTTCTGCCGGCCCTATCGCGGTCGGTTTTGACCGTTTTCCAAGGCTCATGCTTATCCAAATACTGATTACCAAAAGCCGCCAAGTCGAAAATCGCTTGTAGCGCTCCCCGCAATTCTGCCTTTTCAATCAGCGCCCCCGCTCCCGAAAATGTCGCCTGTATTTTTTCTTCAATTTCCGGCTCCAGCGCACTTTCCGGCAATTTCCCGTCGAAATTCTTACCCGCCAAATTCAACAATCTGTTTACCAGGTTGCCGTATGTTCCTACCAGCTCATTATTATTTCTCGCCACGAACTTTTCCCAAGAAAAATCCGCGTCCCGTGTCTCCGGTCCATTGGCTATCAGATAATACCGCAGCGGATCCGCCTTATAACGCTCCAAATAATCCGGCAGCCATATTCCCCAGTGTCGCGAAGTAGAAATTTTTTGTCCCTCCAGTGTCAAATATTCTGATGACACGATTTGATTCGGTAAATTTTTCTCCAGCCCCAACAAAATCGCCGGCCAAATTACCGTGTGAAAGGGGATATTATCCTTGCCATGCACATAGTAATGCCACGCTTGCGGATTTTCCCACCAGTTCTTCTCCGTCCCAGCCGTTCCATGCTCTTCCGCCCAAAAAATGCTGTCAGTAAAATATCCACACACCGCCTCAAACCACACATAAATCTTCTTTTGCTCATAACCCGCTACCGGCACCGGCACACCCCATTCTAAATCGCGCGTAATAGCCCTATCGTGCAGCCCCTGCTCCAAAAGATTTTGCGTGAATTTCAAGGCGTTGTTCCGCCAGCTGGTTTGACCCCCCACCCAATCCTTCAGTTGTTTTTCAAAGGCGGATAATTTCAAGAAAAAATGCTCCGCCGGTTTTTGGATTGGCGCCGTCCCACAATTTTTGCATTTGGCGTCAATCAAATCCTTCGGGTCTAGTAATGCGCCGCATTTATCACACTGGTCTCCTCTCGCTCCCGTATATCCGCATTCTGGACAGGTGCCCTCCACATAGCGGTCTGGCAGGAATTCTTGACACTGGGGACAATATGTTAACAACTCTTCTTTTTTATAAATCAGGCCCTTTTCATAAAGCTCCAAAAATATTTTTTGTACTATCTTATGATGTCGCGGGTCGCTAGTTTGGCCGTAATAATCCAAACTGAAGCCCATTCGCTCAAAATTTTTCGTAAATTCCTCATGATAACGCTCCGCTATCTCTGTCGGCTCGACTTTCTGCTCCCGCGCCGCTACCGCTATCGGCGTCCCGTGGCAATCAGAACCCGACACAAAAAGCACCTCATCGCCCTTGAGCCGATGATAGCGCGCCAAAATATCCGCTGGCAAAAGTCCGGAAACGCGCCCCAAATGCAACGAATCGTTGGCATAAGGCCAAGCCATCCCAATAAATATCTTCCGCTTGCCACGTTGCTTCGATTTTTTCTCTTTAGAATTCATAATTTTCATTTTAAATAACCCCTTCATTCTAACGCTTCCGCGTAAAAATTCAAGCCGCCCCGGTAATGTGCACACACATATGGCGGTTTTCCCAAAACTATGGAAAACTCGACAG
>CAZJMI010000070.1:0-3989 GCA_964547305.1 uncultured Gammaproteobacteria bacterium | reverse complement strand
TGTGCCCACTCGCAGACATGTTATAATTTATCGGATTTATCCACATTGAAACACTAAATGTGGTGGTAATTGAACCAACTCCGGTGATACCAACATAATCATCCGTCCCGTCAAAATCAAAACTCCCATCAATCTGCCCCGCCACTTGGTCGCTGGCATCCATACCCGAAGTGGTGCCGTTGTTACTGCCCGCGCTGTCAGTGATATCGCCTGCACCGCCGTCAATATCTGTCTCTTCTAAATGTTGCACCATCACATAATTATCATCCCAGACATTGGCCGCGTCCGATACATCCACCGCATCGGCTTTGCCATAGTACATATAGATATAATCAGTATCGGAATCAATATCAATGGACGGAACTTTGACCCACACATAAGAACTACCGGCTTCATCCCATTTTTCTATTTCATATTTTAATAAAGTCGTGCCATCCGAGTCGGTAAAACGGATATCCTCACCCGCGTCCATGGTTTTGGCGTAGTCAATATCCGTGCCGGAATCCAATTTTATCAAAACCGGAAAATCCGTCAGCGTTTCAGCGCTTACGCCCAAATTGGCATCGGTATTATTAAGCGTGATTTTTTTCCGATAAGCCCAATCCACATTAAACCAAGCATCGGCCGCTTTGGCTGGCGGCGCGGTCAATAAAGCATAGACACCCGTTGACCCTACAATAGTCGCGAAAATCATCCATACTATAACTGCTGTTCGTAGCGGCTTAAATTCACTCGCTTTCCACAATGTCTTTAGATTGCTCCACAAATTGGGTTTACCTGTCAGAAATCCGGGTAATAAAATTTTAACCAGCCAACTGAAAAACCCCCGCCGTGGCTTTTCCTGGCGCGCGGGTGCGGATTCATACAAATTTTTTACCTCCCATTCTTCAAACACGACAAGCGCTAAATAATTAGCTTTTCACTTACCTGTATTATACCAAATTTTTTAAAACTATACTAAAGTTTATCGCCCCAAAATTTCCAACAATTCCTGCTTGTGTTTTTCCCACTCCGCCTGATTATTCGCCTCAATCGTCAGGCGCAAAATCGGCTCGGTATTCGATGACCGCGCGTTGAACCACCAGTCCGCGAATTCCACCGTCAGCCCGTCCATTTCATCGCGAATATTATCCACGTATTTTTCTTTTAATCTCCGCAATTTATCCGCCACATCCCCTGCCTCCAAATTTATTTCATCCCCACGATAGTATTTCTGTAATTCCGCCACCATCTCCGACAATGGTCTGCCGTCGCGGCTCAAAGCTTCCCATATCAACACCAGCGCCATCCAAGATGAATTTACGCAATAATTATTTTTAAAATTGAAATGTCCTGTTATCTCCCCGCTCATCCAACCATCATCGGCAGCTATATGCCGTGACAAATTTCGATAACCGACCTCACTCCGTATCGCGCGCCCGCCCCATTCGCCTATCCATTCCGGCACCGCCCGCGAGCATCCCAGACTATACACAATCCCAGCCTCCGGATGCTTTCGCAACACCACCCGCGCTATCACCAGCAAACACATATCCCCCCGCACCAATTGTCCTTTTTCGTCCACCAAAAACATTCTGTCGCCATCCCCGTCAAATATTAGCCCAAAATTAGCCTTTCTTTTCAAAACTTCTCGTCTGATCGCCTCCGCCGCTCCTTCTTCTAGCGGATTCGACGAACGATTGGGGAAATTTCCGTCCGGCTCCATAAACAGCCCGAAAACCTTACCACCCAATTTTTCAATCAACTTTTTTGCCATCGCCCCCGCCATGCCATTGCCCGCGTCCACCACCACCTTAAACGGCTTCATCGCCGCCATATCTGCTGCCCCTAGAATATGCGCCAAATATTCCTGCCCCAACATCAAGGGCTTGGTCATTCCTGAAGCGCTTTGCGGCACCACCGGTGTCCCCCGTAAAATTTCTTCGTAAATATCTTGGCCACCGACAAATTCCAAATTTTTTGCGCCCGCCCGCGCTCCCAAAACCATCTTCAGACCCCCATATTGCGACGGATTATGTGATGCCGTCACCATTATCCCACCCGCGTAGCGATAATATCCCACCGCGAAATACAAATCATTCACACTCACCTCCCCCATTTCATAAACCTCTGCTCCCAGCACCACCAAAGCCTCTTTTACCTCTCTATACAAACTCGGCGACGATAAACGCGCGTCTCTCGCCACCGCTATTTTCACCCCCGCCTCCGGCGCCAATCCCCTTTTGACTATATTCCAAAAAGCCAAGGCCACTCTCCTTACCAATTCTTCGTTAATCTCCGTCGGATAAATGCCGCGAATGTCGTAGGCTTTAAAAATTTTCTTGGATAAATTTTGTTCCATAGTTTTATTTAAATCTTTCTCAAAATACTGATTATATTTTCTCCTCGCCAAGCCGAAGTTTTCGTCCCCTGCCGAACATAATATTGCTCTTCCAAATGCCAACCACCTTTTTTAAACAACTTTTTCAATTCTCCACCCGCAAACGCGTGATAATATCTCTCCGTCACCATTCTCCCGCCATAACTCCACTTTATCCAAGTATCCCCTCGTCCCGCGCCCGCCACCTTCCCGCCCCACAGCAGATGCCACAGCTTATATTTCTTCATCAAATGCCAAGCCCGCAAATTCCAATTCGTCATTACCAGCCAGCCCCCATCCTTCGTCACTCTCTTTATTTCTTTTAAAACTTGTTGGCGCGCCTCCGCTGTTGGTATATGATGAAAAGAGGCTACCATAAATACCGCGTCAAAAAATTTATCCTCAAAAGGCAGTTCTTCCATCATATCTCCGACCTTCCAATGCAAATTCTCCCGCCGTCCATAAAAATTTTCCGCCTCCTCCAACAGTCTCTCGCTAATATCCATCCCCCAATATTGCATTGCCTTATCCGCGAAAACCTGATACAATCGCCCATTACCACACCCTAAATCCAAAACTTTCCCGTCTTTGGGTACAAAACGCGTAAATTCCTCCATTTCTTTCCACGGTTTTTGCCTGGTCGCGCTGAAGCCTTCCGCGATCTGGTTATAATCCTCTCTCATTTTCTTCGCTATTTTTCGCGCTTCTTCCGACATTTTAAAATAATTTATGGACGAAAAATATCTAAAACTACTCTCTGACCTAGCCATCGCTTTGAAAAATAAGTCGACGGATTTATCATTGCTCTTAGGAAAAACCGCCCGCCACCTGAAACTCTGGCCTGTTTCTAAGATTGAACTGCTTAAAGCTTACCGCGAATTGACCAAAAAGGGAATGTCTAAGCCCTCACGCCTTGCACCCTCCCCCGCGCTGGAACTATTTCTCAAGCGCCGTGGAGTGCGCTCACTCTCTGGCGTGGCAGTCATTTCTGTCCTTACCAAGCCCTATCCCTGCCCTGGTAAATGCGCCTACTGTCCCCGTCAAAAAGACATGCCCGTCAGCTATCTCTCCAATGAACCCGCCGTCATGCGCGCCGTGGGCTGTCATTTTGACCCTTATATTCAAGTCCAAACCCGCCTACAAAGTTTAAAAATGACCGGCCATCCCACCGACAAACTGGAATTAATAGTCATCGGTGGCACTTGGTCATATCTACCCAAATCCTACCAAACTTGGTTTATCAAGCGCTGTTTTCAAGCCGCCAACAACTTCCCGCGCTCTCGCGCCATCTCTAGCACCACTCTCCCTGCCCTGCAACGCGCCAACCAATCCGCCCACCATCGCCTCATCGGCATCACCCTTGAAACTCGCCCCGACTACATCACCCCCGCCGAAATTATCCGTATGCGCCAACTCGGTTGTACCCGTGTAGAACTGGGTTTACAAATTTTGAACGACCCTGTTCTTAAATTGAACCGCCGCGGTCATACCGTCGCCCAAGCCAGCGCCGCCATGAAATTACTCAAAGATGCCGGTTTTAAAAACTGCGTCCACATTATGCCAAATCTACCTGGCGCCACACCCGCCAGCGACCTCACCGCCTTCAAAAAACTTTTCGCCGACCCCGATT
>CAZJMI010000069.1:0-4057 GCA_964547305.1 uncultured Gammaproteobacteria bacterium | reverse complement strand
TTCACCCTTGACCAAATCAGCCTTCACCGTAGCCCCTCCCGCCTTAATCTGCCCCGTAATCATCAGCATCGACAGGGGATTGAGTATAGTATTTTGTATTACTCGCTTTAACGGGCGCGCTCCGTAGGCCGGGTCGAAACCCTTCTCCGCCAAATACGCCTTGGCCTTATCCGTCACCGCCAGTTTGATTTCCTTACCCTCCAAGCGCCGCGCCAATCTTTGTAATTGCAAATCCACAATTTCTTTAATCTGCTCTTTGGACAGCGCTTTAAAAAATATAATTTCATCCAACCGATTCAAAAATTCCGGTTTAAATTTTTCTTTCAAAGCTTTTTGCATACGCTCTTTAATCTCGTCCTCTGTACTATGTCGCTCTTCATCTGAACGAAAACCCATTCCCGTCTTATACGCCAATTCCGAAAAAGCCTCGCTCCCCACATTGGAAGTCATCACCACTACTGTATTTTTGAAATTCACTTTGCGCCCTTTAGCATCCGTCAGCTGTCCATTATCCAAAATCTGCAACAAAACATTAAACACATCTGGATGCGCTTTTTCCACCTCATCAAACAACACGATAGAATACGGCCGGCGACGAATTTGCTCGGTCAATTGTCCTCCCTCATCATAGCCCACGTAGCCAGGAGGGGATCCGATCATTTTACTAGCCGCATGCCGCTCCATATATTCCGACATATCCAGCCGAATAATAGAATTTTCATCATTAAACATAAATTCCGCCAGCGCCTTGGCCATCTCGGTCTTGCCCACGCCAGTCGGTCCCAAGAACATAAACGACCCAATCGGTTTATTTTCTTCCGCGATACCAGCTCGTGAACGCCGAACAGCATTGGCCACCGCTGCCACCGCTTCATCTTGTCCCACCAACCGTTGATGCAAATCGTCCTCCATGTGCGCCAATTTACGCGTTTCATTCTCTAGCATTTTATTGACTGGGATACCCGTCCAACGCGCTACCACTCCCGCCACATTTTCTTCCGTCACTTCCTCACGAATAATTCTTTGCTCTTTTTTAATCCGTCCCAACTTTTTTTCTTGTGCCTTGCGCTTATTCTCCAAAGTCGGAATTTCGCCATACAAAATTTCCGCCACTCTTTGTAGCTCCATTTTACGCTCGGCAATCCCAGCCTCCACCCGTAATTTTTCTATTGCCGCCTTGGTATCTTTAATCTCGACGATAATATCATGTTCAGTCTTCCAGCGCAGCTCCAGTTCTTTGGTCTTCTCTTTCATATCCGCCAATTCCCGTTGTAATTCTTTCAGCCGTTTTTTACTGGCGTTATCTTCTTCTTTTTGCAAAGCACGTTTCTCCACTTCCAGCCGTCTGATATTTCGTTTAAAATGATCCAATTCTTGCGGCTGACTTTCCATATCCAATCTCAAAGCCGACGCCGCCTCATCCATCAAATCAATCGCCTTATCTGGCAAAAATCTATCGTTGATATATCGCCGCGATAATTTCACCGCCTCCACCAACGCCGAATCAGTAATTTTGACTCCGTGATGCAACTCGTATTTTTCCTTAATACCCCGCAAAATCCCGATCGCGTCCTCTTCAGTCGGCTCGCTCGCCAATATCGGCATGAATCTACGTTCCAATGCCGGATCCTTTTCAATATATTTTTGATACTCTCTCGAAGTCGTCGCCGCGATACAATGCAACTCGCCACGCGCCAACGCTGGCTTGAGCATATTAGCCGCGTCCATCGAGCCTTCAATCGCCCCCGCGCCCACAATAGTATGAAATTCATCTATAAAAACTATAATCTGTCCCGCGGATTTTTTAATCTCCTTAATCACCGCCTTCAAGCGGCCTTCAAATTCACCACGAAATTTCGTCCCCGCTATCAACGCGCCCAAATCCAGCGCCACAATTTCTTTATTTTTTAAAGTTTCCGGCACATCGCCCTCGGCGATTCTCTGCGCCAAACCTTCCACAATCGCCGTTTTGCCCACGCCCGCCTCACCGATAATTATCGGATTGTTTTTCGTCCGCCGCGACAGCACTTGAATCACCCGCCGAATTTCATCATTGCGCCCAATAATCGGATCCATCTTTTTCTGTCGCGCCAAGTCCGTTAAATTTTGCGCGTATTTTTCCAGCGCTTGGTATTTTTGTTCCGGCTCGGTATCGGTCACCATCTCACCACCACGCACTTCTTTCAAAACCTCCACCACCTTGTCATATTCCGCTCCTTGTTTAATCAAAATTTCCCGCGTACCCGAAGTCACCTTCAACATCGCCAACAAAAAATGTTCTGTACTGATATACTCATCCTTCATACCGCCAGCCTCACTTTGCGATTGCGTCAGCACCTGCCGCAAGGGGATCGTGATGGCCACTTCAGTGATCGCTGGTTCCTCACGTTGCTGTGGAATCTTACTGTATTCCTTTTTCAACTCCCGCTTCAAATTCTCCAGGTTGATATTCATTTTTTTCAAAATCGCCGCCACCATTCCATCCTTCTGCTCACACAAAACATACAACAAATGCGCCGCGTCCGCCGCCGCTTGCCGATTCTCCAAAACCAACTCCTGCGCCGCCTGCAACGCTTCTTGCGATTTTTGCGTAAAATTTCCTAAATTTGGCATATTGTTTATTTTAAAATTAAATCTCACTACGCACGACCATATCTCAACCGCCTTTAGCACTCCGAACATCAGACTGCTAAAGTATAGCAAACCCACCGAAACCGTCAAGCGCCCTCCCGAGCATGGCGAGGGGCCCCGAAAAAAACGTCCCGCCATTCGTCATCTTGACTTTACGCCAGATATATGTTAAAATCAAACCAACTATTTCTTTGACAACAACAAGGAGCTTTAAGTGAAAAAAATATTCATAGTTTTTCTGGCGCTGGAAGCCTTGGTACTTATAAGCGCGCTACCATTAGCGTCTTATTACACACAAGAGGGTCATTATCCATGGGAAACCCCGACAAACCCCCGACTTCAATTTGGTAGCGGCCCACTAGGCTGGATCACTATTGGCGATATCGCCGATAGCTTAGCCCGGGCCGACCTCGAAGAGCTACTAATCACGCCGCATGATATTTTAGCCAAACAATATCCACCCGACATGCTAGACCCACAAATAGAGGCCTCTAGACGTTACCGCGCGAAGAATCCAACCCGAACCTGCAAAATGTCTTTGGACGATGAGTATTTACACGGTTTAGTCCGCATAAGAGTAATCAACTCGACTGATTCCGCTGGTAACTACGAGGCCGGTAGACGACTAATCAACCTCAACATAACTCATCGCGGCAAATGCACCACCTGCGCGCACGAGGCGCGACACGTACTACAATCAAAATATTTAGTCTTCGGCGGCTTTAGCGTAAGTGAGCAAAAACAATCCGAGGAATACAGTCGCTGTCGGACAGTTATCGGCTACCCCATAGAAGAAGAGGCTCGTTTAGGCCCACTCCTAGCGCTGGCAGCTCATTACGGCATCTCCATCACGCCCTCAAATATGGAGAAATTATTGTGGGCAATGGTTAAAAATGACTTTATCTCTTATCATCACAAAAATGGTCAACTCATCAATTTAGCTCCGCTTATCACCTTCAGAAATATCTATGCGCGCTACTTCGATGACATAGACGCTTTGTCGGCCAAAGAAAAAATTCTCTACGTCCATGAAAAATCCCTGGACCTACCCGGGATGATCTAAACAATAGAAGACAAGAATTTACCCCCCCCCCTCCCGCTTCATCCGAAGCGGGATTTTTTTACAATAAAAAACGTCCCGCTAACCACTTGGTTAAACGGGACGCGAAGTCGCGCTGATTGATGCCTACTTTTAGCCTATTGGCCTTCTGCTTTCTCTTAGCATGGCAAGCGTCATACCGCATATAACGGTAAAAACCAAATATGCCACCCCGACTAGAAACAGCCCAAAGCCAAAATGCACCCACGCGGTTTTCGCCGCTATCGCGCCCCCCATAAGCATAAAACCCCAACAAAGTTTATATGTTATCAGGCCCAATGCGGGAAATAGTATGTGCATATCAATCCGACGCTTTAAAAGAGCTAT
>CAZJMI010000068.1:0-4199 GCA_964547305.1 uncultured Gammaproteobacteria bacterium | reverse complement strand
CGCATGCTCCCCAAAGGACTAGATATTCCTGCCGCCATGGGCTCCAAAGAGGCCCTCAATATCCTGCAATCCCAAGGCGACACCGAGTTTGCCTGCTACCCGGAAAATATGACCAAAATGCAAACCTATATCTCCGGATTGGATACCGGTACCTGGACCCAAAACCTCTACTGGGGCTGGCTTTATTCCCTGGCCCCGTTAAATACCGCCAAAACCACCGGCTATCCGACCTTTATGCAAAACCTGGCTTGGACCAGAAAAGATTTAAACACCTACCTCGGCAGCTGGACTGAATTGAAACACGATACTATTCTCTATGCCAAACAAGCCTATGCCGAAATGCCCGGCGGAGGAGATGGACCCGCGGCCAAAGATGACCGTGGCTATGTTGAGCCCAACCCCTACCTCTATGCCCGCATGGCCGGCCTCATAAAAATGACCAATGAAGGCTTAGACGCGCGCGGATTATTGAGTGAAAAAATGAAAACCAACTTGAGCCTCATGGAACAACTTGTCATGTCGCTCAAAACCATTTCCGAAAAAGAATTAAATAATCAAACTCTCGCTGACGAAGAATATGAACTGATTCGTTCTTATGGCGGCCAGCTGGAGCACCTCTGGCTAGAAATTAACCAAGAAGAAATGGATAAGCAAGGTGTCAGCCAGACCTATTATCTACAACAAAACCCAGCCGCTCTAGTGGCCGATGTGGCCACCGACCCTAACGGCTTTGTCTTGGAAGAGGGTACCGGCCATGTTGTTGAAATCGACGTCATTGTTCCCATCGACGGCCAACTAAGAATCGCTCGCGGCGGCGTCTATTCATATTATGAATTTCGTTGGCCATTATCTGACCGCCTGACCGATGAAAAATGGCGCGACGAAATACTCGGCTCACCCGAAGCTCCCGCTTTGCCGGAATGGGCCGACGCCTTCTACTCGAAATAAAATATGCCGACTCGACCCGAATTACGCCCCGCCATATTGTTGAGCCTGGTTATTTTGGTCGTCATAGCGGCGCTTTACCTGTCCCCGCCACCCAGAAACATCGCCACCCCGTCATTTGTCACGCAATCAGCCGACTTAAATAATGATTCTTATTCTGAAAACTACACGTTAGAAAACGGCCAACTAACCATCACCGAAAACTCGCGCCAAATCTGGCAAACCCCACCCGAATGGCACGTTGACAGTTTCGTCCTTGCCGACTCCACCAACGACGGCATCACAAATATCAACTTATCCGTCTGGAAACCCGGCAATTTTGGCTCATCACGACCTTTTTGGGTTAAAGAAAATGACCCCTCGATAAAAAACCATTTTTTCGTCTTCCGACTGGAACAAGATTTAGTCAAACCCGTCTGGCAATCGTCAAATCTTCCCGTCCCCAACCTCGCCTTCAAAATTTACGACGTTGACGGCGACCAACGCAATGAACTGGTGGTCATAGAAGGGGATTACGCCCAACCCCAAAAATGCCAAGGAACATTCTTGGCCTTTTGGCGTTGGAACGGTTGGGGTTTTTCTAACGAATGGCGTAGTCAGTCAGGCAATTTTTGTGACCTTGACGCTACCACTTTAAATGCGGGTCGGTAAAATCCATTTTGGACGCACCCTCAATCACCGGCCATACTTCCCCGATTCCAAATTGTTTCTTATCCTGCAACCGCCGCATAATTTCTTTCGGCCCCATTTTCCCGCTCAAAAGCAAACTACCGACCCTTTGAATCTCTTCTTCAGTCATCAGCGCCACCGCCAACACCGCCTTCCGTATATTCCACTCTGGCTGTTCCGCCAAAAATTCTACCACCCAAGTAATCAGCTGCAATGGCCCCTGTCGCGTTGGTTTAAATAGGGGGTAGCCGTTTTTATACATGTAAGCCTTTAGTTCGGCTATTATTTTAGCCTCCCTAGATTTAGTAAAAAGTACTCGTCCCGCCGCCGCGCTCTCCTTGCACAGCGCCCGAATACAGCGATTAAGTCGCGCCTCCTGCGTCGGTCCCAGTTCTTGCAATAATTCAACCGGTGGCTTAAAATTCAATCCCGCTCGCGTCAAATCATTAATATCACTAAGCAGATAAGCCATCTTATCCGCGTACATCACCGCGCTATATTCATTCGGATACTCATCTGGAATTATCTGCATCGGTCCCGTCCCGCTGGAATGAAATGAAATTCCCTGCAACGTTTCAAAATTCAAATTCAACCCCTTCCCTTGATACTCAATATATTGCAACACAAACGGCCCGAATTTCTCGTGTTTAAATTCCTTACCCAGCAACTCACTCAATAAGTCCTCTCCCTCATGTCCCAGCGCCACGTGTCCCAAATCGTGCCCCCAGGCGATTGCCTGCGTCAAATACAAATTCAAACCTAAACTGGCGCTAATAGTTGTCGCCGCTTGTGCCACTTCCGTTGTATGAATCAAACGATTACGCACGTATGGTGAATCCGGCAAATATGCCACCTGTGTCTTTTTTTGCAGCCGCCGCAACGCCTTAGAATTTAAAATTCGTCCGATATCCTTCAAAAACGGATCCATGTGCAAAATCTTGCGGCTACCCTCACTTTTACGCTTGTCATTGCGCCCACGGCCATGCTCTGATTGAAAAGCCTTTTTTTCAAGCGCCAGATAATATGCCGGATATTTAACCATAAGACAATTTTGTTATTTTCTAAGATACATTAATCTAACCCCAAAACCAAAGGAATGTCAAACAAAAAGCTCTGCCCATACTAACATATACTTTGCCCTAGCGGCCATAAAGTAATATAATGGCAGCATATCTAATCAGATAAAAATATACCCTATGAATTTTGAAACTCCTCAAGCAAAATCTCAAGAACAAGCGTCTGAAAAATCCGTTGAACAGCAAGCCAACTTCGAAGGCAATTGGTCTGAAGTTTTATTTGATAGAATACGCAATCCCATTATCCGCGAACAACTTTTGAATCTTTTATATCAAAAAGCCCAGGCCGATGCCGAATATTACCGTCCGGAAAACTTTAAATTTAAATTCCCAGATTCCAAAACCGGTGAAAAATTATACACACACATTAACAATAAGGGCCACGGCCGATTGTACACCCAAAAAGAAATAGCAAGCCTAGCCATACCGAAAACCAAAGAAGATGTCACCCAAGAATTTGACGAAAGATTAGCTAGAGTTATAAATAAAACTCCAATTAGATTTTCGGCTATTCCTCCAACAGAATCTGCCATCCCGATATTTTTTAAAAACCCCTTTACCGGCCAACCACTTACCGAAAGGCAAAAAAGCATGACCGAAGCTCACGAAAAAGGCCATACACTACGTCCGTTCTTGAGCAATTTTTTTGAAAAATATTTCGCGCCCGGCTTTGATAAAAGCAAAATAATATTTACTAACAAAGATATAGAGTCTACAAGGCGAATTGAGACCCTATTAGACCAAGAAGAGCCAAGTAATACCGACCCAAAAAGAAAAAGGCCACCACGCGAAAGAACTCCCGAAGAAATAAGGCGCATGTCTCTAGCCTATATTTCTAACGGCAGTGAAATAGCCGAAAGAATGGCCCAACTTAAAAATTACTTCAATATGCGCGGGAACGAACAATTTACTCACGAGCATTTGGAATACGCCCGTAAACACTATTTGAAAGATATTGACTTTGATAACGAAATGACCCAATTTTTTCAAGCCATCACGACACAAACGGAACCTGAATTTTTGCGGCTGATTAATAATTCTGGGATATAAAAAGCCACTTAGCTTTTTACTCCTCCTCCTGCGCCCTTTTCTCCTTCGCCCTATCGTTTTTGGTCAAAATAAATTTGCGTAAACGAATATTTTTCGGCGTAATTTCCATACATTCATCATCTTTCATCACTTCCAGCCCGCGTTCCAAAGTCAAAGTCAGCGGCGGCACCAGAGTAATCGCATCATCCGCCCCACTGCTGCGCATATTACTCAATTGCTTGCCCTTGGTCGGGTTGACAGACATGTCATTGCCCTTGGCGGTATTGCCGATTACCATACCTTCATAAACTTCCGTGGCTGGCCCAATAAACATCCGCCCGCGTTCTTGTAAATTCCACAAAGAAAATCCCAGTGCCTTGCCAGTCACCATAGAAACCATCGAACCGACATCTTGCTTTTGAATCTCGCCCGCCCAGGGTTTAAACCCGATAAAACGAGCACAAATAATGCCCTCGCCTT
>CAZJMI010000067.1:0-4387 GCA_964547305.1 uncultured Gammaproteobacteria bacterium | reverse complement strand
GCGCGACATTTGAAAACAAAGACGGGCCTGGTCGGAATTTATTGTGAGCAATTATCAACTTTCGGGCGGGTAGATCGTGATTATCGCGGACGAGTAGTATCGGTGGCGTTTCTCGCGCTAGCAGCGCCTAGCCAGACCAAGGTCAAAACTAGCGAGGATTACACAGATATCGGGTGGTTTAATACAAAAGAAATTCCCAAACTGGCCTATGACCACAAAGAAATCTTGGCGGCGGCGATAGAACGGCTCAAAATTAAAATCGGGCATACAAATGTCGCACGCTATCTCTTGCCGGAAAAATTTACCCTGGGAGAGTTGCAGAATGTTTATAAATTGATTTTGAAAAAGGAATTGGACAAGCGGAATTTTCGTAAAAAAATATTAGCCACAAAAATATTGACCGAGACAAAAGATAAACTGACAGGATCTTTCCGCCCGGCTATTTTGTACAAATTCAAAGACAAAAAAGTCGCGGAAGTGAGTTTGGTATAAAAATATTTTTGAGAAAATTACAAATACTCGCGGCGGAGGCGTTTGAGGAGGGCGCGGGCGGAGCGGTAGAGATGGGTGCCACCGTAAGTGAGGAGATGGCGCGCGAATAAACGCGGGTCGGCAGGACGGAGGGAGCGCGCGAGTTTGAGATGGCGGCGGGCATCGGCGGGACGACCGGCGAGCAAACAATATCCGGCCAGCGTAGCCAGGCTGGAGGCGTAAACGGCGGGATGAAAAGCATAGAGCGCTTGATGGCGCTGTAAAATATGAGTGTAGGCATCAGCTTTGACAGCAAAATTCAGGGCGGTGGTAAAATTTGTCTGATGAATACGATATTTGAATAACGGCGCGGAGACGGCGGTAATTTTTAAATGCTCGGCGGCGCGAATGAGGTATTCCCAGTCTTCAATAAAAGCCGCTTGCTCGTCAAAGTCGCCGATTTTTTCATAGGCGGCGCGGGTGAGCATACTGGGATTGAAAATAAAATTGCGACGCAAGAGGGCGGGTAAAATATCCGCGGGGAGATGGGCGGGGATGTTTTTTAACACTTGGCCGGAGTTGTTCACGAGCTGACCGCCGACGGCGACGACATCGGCGGAAGTTTCACGCAGGCGATCTATTTGTAGAGATAATTTTTCCGGCAGATATTCGTCATCGGAATCCAAAAAAGTAAGATAGTCCCCTTTGGCTTGACGAAGGCCGAAATTGCGGACGATGGCGGGCGAGCCAGAATGCTCCAGAAAAAAATATTGCACGCGGGGGTCTTTGTTGGTGAAATATTTGACCAGATCGCGGGTCTTGTCGGTGGAGCCATCATCGATAATGAGCAATTCAAAGGTCGGGTAGGTTTGATTGAGCACACTATAAATAGCGTCCTCGAGATAGCGGACGCGGTTGTAAGTGGGCATGACGATGGAAACGAGGGGTTGTGGCATGGGAAAAAATTAGTGGCGGGTGGCCAGGAGGAAACCGAGCTTTTTATCGAAGCGGGAAGGAAAATGCTGCACGCCGTAGCCCAGCGTCTTGAGTTTGTTGGCGAGGAGGGCGTGTTTGTATTCGGGAGAATCATGATATTCCAAGAGCCAGGCGCGTGGGATTTTTAAAAACTGATCGGGGGTGCGCTTGAGGACTTCAAATTCACCGCCTTCAATATCTAATTTAATAAGGTCGATTTTTTTAGTAGGTAATTCGGCCAGTGAGGTGGCCGGGACTTTTACCAGGTGCATGGCCAGATTCTTTTGCTCATGATTCAAAAGCAAACGGTGGTTGATGTTGCTGACGGAAATGAGGAGCTCACGTTCACCGGCGGTGGCGGCCAGGGCTTGGGGTAGGATGTGAATATCTTCCAAATGATTGAGCGCCAAATTGTCTTTGAGAAAGAGCAGGTTTTGCGGGTCGGGCTCCATGGCGAAGATGGGCGCGTGGTCATTTAGCGCGCGGCAATACAAACTGAAAACACCGATGTGTGCGCCGACATCGATGATGGCATTCTTGGCTTTCATCAATAAGCCTTCGGCGGCGCGGTATTCACGCCACTTAAAAATCTCACTGACGACGCTGGCGTCGGCCATGTCGCGCGTTTTGAATTGCCAAGTGTGTTTTTGAAACTTGACGCTTAAATTGGACATGCTTTTATTGTAGCAGAAAATGGGGGTCTCGCCCATCCTGGGCTGGTTGTGGCGTGGGTGAATATCTTGTCGTGGCCTAGTACGAAAACACGCGTTGCTGGCCCCAGCGTGGCCAGCCCGCTCGGTCTCGGGCTCGCTCGTCCCGATGATTACATCGGGACACCTGCCCGCTCGCCCTGCGCGAGGTTTTCTTAACTAAGCCACGACAAAATACTGTAAGCAAAAAATACTCGCGAGGGGGCAGAAACGACACAGAGAAAACTAGCCTCGGTATTTGAGGACGGGAATTTTCTTGCCCGCTTTTTTGGCGTGTTTCTTGCGGGCCATTTTTTTGGTTTTATTCATATTTTTGTATTTATGAGCTTAAGCTTGATAACGAGAGAATTTTAGCACGCTGGAGGCGCGAAGGCAATGGTAAGAGAATTATCTGGCGTGTGTTATTTAAAACGAAAAGCGCTCCGGTTCGAGCGCTTTTTTAGGGTTGAAATAACAATTTTACCGGGGACGGTGTTTTACTGGAGGCGGCCGTCTTGGTGTGGATCCGGTGGGTTAAAACTTAAAGTTTGACCAGGCGCCAGATCAAATGGGATAATGACTACATTCCCGAGTGGGGGCTGGGGTTCAAAACTGTAGTGGCGGTGACGCTCGTGCCCGATAAGGTCTCGGAGCGCCTCATCGATAAAGCGGATCTCTTGAGGACTGGGGCGGCGGATTTCGGCACGACCGTTTTTACTAACCAGAACTTGATAGCCGATGCTTGTTTCGTCTCCAGATGCCTTATACCCACGCCCGGGATTGGGGCGGTATAAGAGGTCTTCTATCATGGGATCGTCGTAGTCATAGTCATGAATACTGACCAGATGAAAAGCTCCTTTCGGCGGATTTAATCCCTCAAGCATGAAGGAGCGCAGGATGGTGGTGCTGGCGAAAAGACAGCGTTGCTTAAAAATGGCTTTGCGGATTATCCGACGCTTGTCTTGTTTATTCGCGGGGATGGACATGGGGGTTCCTTTCTAAATAGATTGAAGTTCTTTGGCTTCCTCGGTTGTAATCCATTGGGCGATGTTGTTATCGCCCGTCTCGATATCTTTGCTTTTAGTGGCAAAAATCTCGTCGGGAGCGTCCGGGAAACTGGGGATTTTGCCGGTACCACGAATAACATACTCTTCGGTGCTGCCATCGTCATGTTGAAGTTTGACCGTTTGACCTGGATAGAGCACGAGTGGCAGTTTGTGAGTCTGGCTGTATTGGGATGCGCCGTCCGGCGTGATGTTGACGGGAATTTTTAATCCACCGCGGGTATAGTAGGTTTTGAGGCGGGGCGGAATCGATTCGAGCAAAAAGACCGATATTATGGCGCTTGAACTAAGGCTGGTGAGCCCGATGACAATGTTTTCCAATCCTCCGTGCACCACCATCGCGAGACAGACAGTTACTCCGGCTATGGCAATGATTAAAGCCATAAGCCAGGTAATCATTTTTCTCATTTTTAACTCCTTTTTGTTTGATATTTCAAAAATCGCATTGGGATTGTTTTACCAGATTTAGAGCCGACTGTCAAGATAAAATAATACCCCACGCAGCACTGGCTTTGTGGGGTTAGAAGGTGGCGGACGGGAGGGGTTTCTGGTCAGGCAGCGGGTTTGAGTTCGTTCAGAGTGACTCGCGAGAGCCAGGTGGCGATTCTAGGTTCCGGGCGATTGATGTCGTAGACCCATAAATACGGAGGGCCGGTGAACTCTCCCGGTCGGCGAGCCAGGCCGAGGATTTTGTAGTTAGAGGTAATGCCTCGGATGGTGGCGCTGGCTGCTTGGCCGTGGGTGAAGGCGTGAGCGAGGCCGAGGGATTTGAGGCAGTGTTTGATAATAGCACGATCGCAAGTATTGATGTCCACCGTCTGCCCGTTGGTTGTGCGGTAGCGCTTGCGGCAGTAGATATAGCGGCGGGCGAAGCCGGACACATGGAGCACAGTGAGCGCGGCGGCGATGTAAAACACGATGAGCAAAGCGCCAAACATGACATCGAGCTCCGTACCACGAGCAATTAAGATTTGCGCAGCCGGTGCGGCGAGGCCGGCGGCAAGGGCAAGAACGAAGCCGAGGATAGTGTACTTCATTGAGACTCCTTTGGACTGGGGTTTATTTTTACGAGTTTTCAAGGATGTTTGAACGCTTTAAGTATAACATATTATAGGATAGTTGTCAATGGGCGCGGGTAATGTGCACACACATATGGCGGTTTTCCCAAAACTATGGAAAACTCGACAG
>CAZJMI010000066.1:0-4467 GCA_964547305.1 uncultured Gammaproteobacteria bacterium | reverse complement strand
GCTCCGCCGAGGGAGGCGCGGTGGGTGGCGGCGATATGGTTTTGCTCAAGGATCCCAGCAAAGCGCTCGGCGGTAATCGGTAGGCTGGGCTGAAAACCACAGGCCGGATTGTAGGTCAGCAGATTGACCATGTAGAGCGCGGATGGGGCGTGTATGGAGGCGTGGAGCATGTCGGCTAACTCGCGTGCGTGGTCATCGGAATCGTTGACGCCTTTGAGTAGTAGGTATTCAAACATGACACGGCGGTTGGTCTTGGTTATATAAAAATCCACCGCGCCTAAAATTTCTCGCAGTTTATACTGCTTGGCGACGGGCATAATTTTTTCGCGGGTTTGATCATTGGACGCGTGGAGTGAAACGGCTAAATTGATTTGCAAATTTTCCTCGGCCATTTGTTTGATACCGTCGGGGATGCCGACGGTGGAAATAGACATATGCCGCGCGCCGATTTTGAGTCCGTCAGGATGGTTGAATACCCTGATGGCGCGCCAGACTTGATCATAATTTAAAAAAGGTTCGCCCATGCCCATAAAGACGACGTTGTTGACACGCTCATTTTCATTTTTGAGACGGCGGGCAAAGAATAAAACCTGGGAGACGATTTCACTAGCGGTAAGATCGCGTTGGAAGCCCAACTGACCAGTGGCGCAAAAAGCGCATTTGAGCGGACAGCCTATTTGGGATGAGACGCAGACGGTCATACGGCCAGAATGGTGGCGCATTAAAACAGTTTCTACTTTGAGGCCGTCAGAAAGAGCGAGGAGGGCTTTTTCGGTTTGAGAATTGGGAGCGGTGGAGCGAACGGCGGAGATGTCTAGCGGACAGCCTTGGGCGAGCTCGGAACGGAGGGATTTTGGCAGAGTGGTGTTTTGCTCCCAGTCGGTGATGAGATCACCAAAAACCGCCTTCTGCGCTTGGCGTTGGCGGTAGGCGGGCTGGCGGGCTAAAATTTCTTCGGCGGCTTCCCATTTCATGATTTGAGTTTAAGGGCGGTAAAGACATCAGCGGCGGCGATGGCGCCTTCGGCACAGGCAGTGATAATTTGTTTGAGGCCGTTGGAGCCGGTGGTCAAATCCCCTGCCGCCCAGACACCAGGAAGATTAGTTTTTTGCGCGGAGTCAATGACAATTTTATTTCGGGGGTCAAATTTTAAATCTAGGTCGGCGAGAAAACTAGTTTCAGGAGTGGCGCCGATTTCAATAAAGAGGCCTGTGACGGGTAGCTCGGCGGAGTCTTGATAGGGTTGGTCAAGGGTGACGGATTCCAGGCTGTCGGTGCCGGCAAGAGCTGCGACGGCGGTATTGAGAATGACGGTTATTTTTGAGTGGGCGTGAATTTTTTCAATTAAAGCGGGATCGCCGGAAAGTTCGGCACGGCGATGGATGAGATAAACTCGCGTGGCAAATTCGGCTAGATGTAGGGCGGCAGAGAGAGCGCTATTGCCGCCGCCAACGACAGCTACGGCTTGACCGCAGAAAAAAGCGGCGTCACAGGTGGCACAATAGGAAATGCCATGACCGACCAAGCGATCTTCATGGGGCAGACCGAGTTGATTTTTGGCGGCGCCGGTGGCCAAGATGAGCGCGCGGGCTTGGTAGGTTCGGGCGGAGTCGGTGGTGAGAGTGAAAAGCGGGGCGGAGGAGTTTGGCGCGGCGAGGGCGACCGGGGCAATGGCAGAGACTGAAGTAGTCAAAAGCTCGGCACCAAGGTCAATGGCCTGCAAGCGCATTTTTTCCCAAAGGTCGCCGCCAGTGGTGTCGGGCAGGGCGGGATAATTGGCGACGCGATGGCTGGTCAACTGGGGGTGCTCATAGGAGGCAGCGAGGACGGCAAATTTGAGCCGATAGCGCGCGGCATAAATGGCGGCAGAGAGGCCAGCTGGTCCCCCGCCGATGATTAAGAGGTCGTAAATTGTGTCAGGTGTCGCGGGCATGGCGATCAAGATTTAAATAATATCTTTTAATTCGGCCTGCAGCTCTTCCAAGACGTGAAAGCCGATAATTTCTTTGACCATGGTCCCGGCTTTGAAGACTTTAAAATTGGGAATGCTTTGGATTTTGTATTGCATGGTAATTTCGGCGTTGGCGGGATCTTCGGTATTAATTTTGACGATTTTTATTTTGTCGCCCCATTGCTCGGCCAGGGTGTCTAGGATGGGTGCCATATTTTGACACGGGCCACACCAGGTGGCATAAAAATCCACCAGGACGGGCAAAGGCGACTTTAAGACTTCAGCCCCAAAATTGGCGGCAGTGATTTCGAGAGCTTGACTCATAATTTTTGATTAAAGTTTGATAAAGGTGACTTTGAATTTGGGCTCGTAGGTTTGCTCATATTCGTCAGTGACTTCCACTTTTTCGCCTTTCATGAGGGTGGTAATGGCGGCGTCATTGAGGAGCTCCATATCGGTGGCAATATCGTATTTAATATCTTCCAATTTGCTGAATTCGTCTGACATTTCGGCTTTGATGCCCGCTTCCAACTGTTTCTTTTTTTCACGCAGATTTTTCAAATCTTCTATGACAGAGGTGTATTCGGTGGAGCTTTTGAGAGAGTCGCGATATTGGCCGGTGATAATTTTTTGCTTTTTCTTGGCTTCGCGTAGGCGGGTGAAAATTTCTTGCAATTTGTTCATGGGAGGGAAAATTAATAGTAAAACAAAAGTAGTCGTATTGTAGCATTTTAGGGTGGGAAGGGCAAACTGGCGCTAGTCGTCCCAGGAGAGGCTGGCGCCATAATTACGCAACCAGGCGCGGCTCTCTTGATAATCCGGCAAAGCGGCGGCCACCGCCTGCCAAAATTTCCGTTGGTGATGATGGTGTTTGAGGTGGGCTAGCTCGTGAACGACAACGTAGTCGATAACTTCCAGCGGGGCCAAGACTAAGCGCCAAGAAAACCCGACCGCGCCTTTGGCGGTGCATGAGCCCCACTGTTTGCGAGTGTTAGCTATTTTGAAGGCCTTGGGACGCCAGCCAGTGCGACGAACATAATAATCTAGACGATTTTTGAGAACGCGGCGGGCTTGCTTTTGATACCAATTAGTAAAGAGCAGGCGGGCTTGGCGCAGATAACGCGCGTCCATAATAAAAAACTGGTCCAGACTCAACGGAATTTTACTGGTGGAGATTAATTTCAGCTGATACTGGCACCCAAGGTAGTTGAACCAGGCACCGGATTCAAATTTTTGGCGAGGACGGAGGGCGCGGGCGTGCTTTTGATGCTTGGCAATCCAGTCGTGTTTAGCTTGAATAAACTGCTCGATTTTTTTCAGAGATAATGAAAAAGGCGCGCGAACTATTAATTCGCCTCGTGAATTGATTTCCAAGGCTAAGTTGCGCCGACGAGCGGAACGGATGATTTTTTGCGGTTTGAGAACCGGGGACATGATTAAGCGCGTTCGCGATAAATCTTAAGCGCCTCCTTTAAACTACAGCCCCGCACCGTAAGCGCGAAAATGGCTTCACAAAGCTTTGTGGCTTGGGGTAAAGTTTTTTGATGAATGTTGCGGCCGGTGGCATTGCCGGCGGCACCGGCATCCAGCTGGTCTTTGAGGTCTTTGAGAAAGGCGGCCGCTGGTACGGATTGACCACCGGAACAGATGACACCGGTGCGGCCGGCGGAGAGAACAGCTTCATGAAAAATATCTTGAGAATCTTCGCCTCTTTCTTTGGGATAATTGACTTTGGCAAAATCCGCACCGAGGCAAGTGGCGACACCGGTGGCTCCTGCTACCAAATGCGGGTCGGTCTCATTTTTAATGGCTTGGCCGCGGGGATAAATCCAAAGAACAGTCAGCAGGCCGTGTCGGTGGGCTTGATTGATAACTTGAGCGGCGGTATGGAGCATTTCGGGTTCGTGGCCGCTGCCGAGGTAAAGCGTGTAGCCAACGGCGAGGATATTGAGGTGATTGTCTTTTTTAAATTTAACGACTTGTTCAACGGTATGTAAAAGTTCACTGTAAGGCTCTTGCTGCTTGGTGGGGACGATGTCGGTTTTGGAATTTAACTTGACTAGATAGGGTACGTGGCGGTAGTCCATGCCATAACGGGCGATGAGGCCCATTTGCGTGGCAAAGAGGCCGATGGGCGCGCGGGCGGCGATATCAAAAAGGTGGCGAGGATCGGCGTTGGCGGGGTCGAGGCCACGGCCATAGAAATCCTTGTTGAGATGCTCGATTTTTTGGTCACCGGCAAACATCATCAAGCGGCCAGTATGGTGGGTGGCGGTTAAAAAATTGCGGCGATAAAGGCGGCGGACGGAGCGGGGCACGTCGAGAGGTATGAGGATTTGAGATTTTTTGAGGTGGGGTAGGGGCATGGCGGGAAGATATATATGTATAGAATTATTATAGCATATTTACAGGATGGAATATACCAGATTGGCGAGTTATCCCTATGACTATTTCATCACCCTCGCGACCTGCCTCGTTCGCGTATTCGCTTGGATTTTCGGCTCTAAAGAGACGCT
>CAZJMI010000065.1:0-4468 GCA_964547305.1 uncultured Gammaproteobacteria bacterium | reverse complement strand
CGCCGGTGGAATTCGGGGTCTGGGGGCGGTAGCGTTTGCGAGCTCGCGCGGCTAAGAGGCCAATAACTGTTAGTACGATTAGGCCTTTGGCAATATTTATAATGATGCGCGCGATGATGTGATTATAACTGGCGCCATTTCCAAGCGCTATATGGGCCATGATAAGCACGAAGGCGACCCAGCCAAGGCCGAGGAGACAGAGAATCATGCCAGGGCTTAGTTTTTTCAAAGGAGCACCTCCGTTGGTTGATTTTTGATCGCGGGTGCGTGGGTTCTGATAAGAGCGATAAGATCTTCTTTGGTGAGGCCGAGGTTCGTGGCTATCGGGCCCAAGCTGCGGTTGACGAAGGTGTCGGCGTCGAGTTTATCGACGCGAAAGTGAATAAAACCCACTTTTTCTCGGCGCTTGGTCGCGGGGTGGGTGTGAAGCCAGCACAGAACAACCAGGGGCCCGGCGCTGGATGCCGTATAGATAAGAATCACGTCGTCGGCATTTTGCGGCTTCTTGGCGTTCGGGCAGTCCTCGGTGATATCGACGACTTTGGTAGCGACACAAGACTTGTGGGTGCGACCGTCGGAGATTTGAGGGTCGAGCTCGGGGGTGATTTCGAGGATTTTTGCCATGGTTAGGCCTCCTTTATGGTTTTAGTTTTCAAAGATGCGAATTTGCACGGTTAGTAGCACTGCTAAAATATAACAGTTTTAAACGTAAAAGTCAATGGCTTGAAATTTTAAGGGCGGGATTATTATCTGTCGACGAAAGTAATGGCTTTGCCTTTTTTGACGCCACGGCCGGTGCGACCGATGCGGTGGATATAGTCGTCGTTGGTGGCTGGCAAGTCGTAATTGATTACGTGGCTGATGTCAGCGATATCTAAGCCGCGGGCGGCAACGTCGGTGGCCACCAAAATGCGGGCGTGATTATCTTTGAACATTTTGAGACTGAATTGGCGTTTGCCCTGGGTCTTGTCGCCATGGATGGATTCGGATTTGAAGCCTTTTTTGACCAGAGAATCGGAAAGTTTTTCTACGCCATGTTTAGTACGACCGAAAATCAGGACTTTGGTCAGGTCTTGTTGATCCAAAAGCTTGTAAAGCGCGTCGATTTTGTTTTGACCACGCTGGATATATAGGACATCTTGTTCAATGTTGATGGCCACATCTTGAGTTTTGACAGAGATATGGGCCGGGGTTTGCAAAAATTCTTTGATGAGGCGATCAATTTCGGGTGGGATGGTGGCGGAGAAGCATAGTGTCTGACGATCTTTGGGCATGTCAGAAAGAATCAGACGGATATCTTCCGAGAAGCCCATATCTAGCATGCGATCAGCTTCGTCTAATACCACATTTTTGATTTCCTGGGTGCGTATCATGCGGCGGGTCATGAGGTCTTTGATTCGACCCGGAGTGCCGATGATGAAATTATAGCGTCCACGCAGTTGAGTAATCTGTCTATAAATGGGTGTGCCGCCGACGCAACAGACGGAAAATAGGCGGATGCCACGGGTGAATTTTTTTAATTCGTCGTCAATTTGAATCGCTAGTTCGCGGGTGGGGGCGATGATGATGACTTTCTCGCGATTATTCAAGAGGATTTTATTTATGAAAGGTATCAGAAAGGCTGCTGTTTTGCCGGTGCCGGTATTGGCCATGCCGACCACATCCTTACCTTCCAGAATCAAAGGAATGACCTGGTCTTGGATGGGAGTGGGGTTGGTGTAGCCGTGACTGGCGATAGATTTTTTGACGCGCGGGTCAAGTTTAAAATCCGCGAAATTATTCGTGGGGATGAAAATGGGCGCGTTTTCGAGGGTCTGGGCTTTGTTGATAAAGCGCGAGAAATCTATGCGTTCGGTTTTTTGTTTGCCTTTGCCACGATAGCCGCCGCTAGGGCGTCCGCCTCCTCCGCCACCGCGGTAAGGACGGGCAGCGCTGGCAAAGGGTCGACGAGCACGAGAAGGACTAGTAGAACGAGTAGGGGCGCCATAAAAAGCGCGTTTGAAGGGCGTCGAGGCGGCAGAACCGTGAGAACGGGCTGGGCCGGAGCTGGCGCGAGCGGGGCGAGCAGAGGCGCTGCTGCCGTGTTTTTTGAAGGGCGTCGCCACGGAAAAAGGACGGCGGGAACGAGTAGGACTGCCGGAGCGCGCGGGGGTTGAGCCGGCAGAGCGCCGACTGGTTTTGGCTGTGTACATGTTTTTTTGGGGTTAAATGGCTTGAAGCCAGCAAATTGGCATTAATACCAATTCAATAAAAAATACCTCGTGATGAGGTCGTTTTTATTAAAATTTAACCTCTTGAGATTTGTTTATGCGTTAAGTATATACTATGGAGAGGGAGTTGTCAAGGGGATGGGTTTGGGATCGTTATCAAAATTTTTAAACATCACCACATAATCATCTGCCAGACAATACCCTTGTTCTGTATAAAAGCGTATTAAATGCTCGTTATTTTTTGCCCAAAGCATCACTGATTTGATTCCCAAAGAATCTAAATATTTGTGAGCACGGGCTATTAGTTTTTTTCCGATGCCAATTCCTTGAAAATCTGGGTCAACCGCAAATTCTTCCAATGTCGCTTGAGGTCCGGCGCTCCAAGCTGAAATGCTGAAAAATATAAAGGCAATTATTTTGTTGTTTTCGTCAAAAGCAACAAAACTGCTATTTTTGCAAGTTTTATATTTATTCTCGATATATTGCCGAGCGGTTAGACCCGCAAAAGATTCGTTGTACGGTGGGCAACCATAGGCGCTTTCTAATATCCGAGCGCATTCGGGTAGGTTGGCTTTTTTTATTTTGGTGATTTTCATAGGGGGTATGTAAAATTTTAGTTATATACCGTTCATTCAAGTATGGCTTTTATTCCTCAATAAAATAATCAAAATCGATTCTCTTAATACTATAAGAGATAATATTAGATACTCCAATATCGTTTTCAATCATTAAGTCTGTAAGCATTTCCCCGTTAATAAGAACTATTTTATTTGAGATTCTCCCTGCATATTCCATCGCTTCCTGCGTATAATCTGAGGTTGTGATAAAAATCCCTTTGTTAGCGTGCTTATCTGCAAGAGCGCCAACAAATTTTTGTATTTCTGGTCTCCCAACTACCCCATCCCATCTCTTTGCTTGGATATAAATTACATCTAGCCCAAGTTTGTCTTCTTTTATGATACCGTCAATTCCGCCATCCCCACTTTTTCCAATAGCTCTACCCGCATCCTTTAATGATCCGCCATAGCCCATCTTCAGAAGAAGTTCTATAACGAGTTTTTCAAAAAAATTAGGGGAAATTTGTTTTGTATAGTTTAATATTTCTTGCGATAATTCTTCCTTTATTTTTTGATAACCATATTCAATTAATTCTTGCGGTGTTTGAGATTCAATCTCTTGTTTTTGGTTATCTATAATAGTTGATTCTTTTTTCTCCTTGTTATTTTCCTTTGTAGCCTTTTTAAATTCTAAAAATTTTGGATATTCTTCGAGAAATCGTAAATTAATTTCTCTTGGTTTTTTTGCCAGAGCAGACAAACCAGCAGTAGAAATTTTAATAAAACCTCTTTGGGGGTATTCAAGTAGACCAGCCTTCAATAAAAATAAACGAGCAAATCTAGCCTTGTTTCTAAAAATATAATCACTGCCAGTCGGATACTGCAGAGATTTTTCTTCCTCTGTAAGTTTGAAGTATTCGGCTAGTACTTCAATAACATCATTCATATTATGATTTTGTCCATCAGAAACAGCGTTGAGAAAAGGAAGCATTATCGTTTGAAAATTTTGCGGTAGAGCCATATTCGTAAATTATTTATAAGACAGACATGTTAGCCCCTCCATTCTACCCCCTCCGCACCAAATCCGCAACGGGCAGGGGGTTGACAAATAAGGCAGTATCTGTCATACTGACTGGGTACTAATTCTGGTATAAAATCGTTCTTATAACAAAGGAGAAAATCATGCGTGGAAGTAGGGGCGGCTTCAAAGTTATTGAGGGTGCGATTATATTCATAATCGTTATATGGGTCGTAGTGGTGGTTACTGGTTTGAGTATACTGGCTTGCGGAAATTTCTTTTATCGGGAGGCGAGCGTTTTAGGGGAGCTTAAAGCAGACCATCCTGGTGTCACCAAGATTGTTAAAACCAAGAGAGGCGTGTTCGGCAAGTCCGTCATTACAGTCGAGGAAAATGGAGTCAGAAAGGAATATCGGTTGGATTCTGATATCCTGTTTAACTATGAATTTCTCGAGCCCGAGAAATAGGGGCAATACCCCCTCGTAGTAATAGTTTGGCGGTAGCATCGTGTTGCCGCCATATTTTATTTTACGGGGCTTGCCTTTTACCAGTCATCGTGTTATGCTTTGGGGAGCAGTTGCGGAGCGAGACGGTCTGCGGTTTGAGCGGACTTTTTTTATCGCAAAAAGTGGTTTAACGCCATTTTTTACTTATTTTTACTAAATTTTCTCAATGGAAATCAG
>CAZJMI010000064.1:0-4571 GCA_964547305.1 uncultured Gammaproteobacteria bacterium | reverse complement strand
ATAATGTTTAGCATAAATATAAAAAGATGGCAAGAGGAGACAGTAATCCCCTGTTGGGCGACGTGAGGGGCGGTTGAAGAAATAAAAAATAGCACGTCTTATTGATCGGTTGATCTGCGTGCTATATTGGGGGTGGATGAGGGTGTTGGGGTTGGGGTTAGTCTCAGATGGCTCGTTTGATTCCGGCGGCAATTTTAGAGAGAAAGGCGATCATCTTGTTGCGATGCTTGCCAGCGCTCAAGAAGGCATGGATTTCGGCGGCAATTTTTGGATTATTCTTGAAGAGAATAGCAAGTTCCTTATGGAGGTCGTTGCCAGCCAATACGCTTGCGTTAATACTTCGCATTCCAAAGAATAGCGCATCCGTTTTTTCTAATTGAAGCTCGAGGTTTGTGATGTCTTTTTTGATGTCAGAAAGCCAGTTGTCTAAGATCCTTTGGGAGGCTCTTAAATGTGAATCTGATGCCTCTTGTTGTTTTCTTTGTATTTTGATTTCTTCTTCTCCCGCCTTTTTTAGTGAGTGTTCGATGGACAGGAACTGTGCCTCTATGGCGCAAATTGCACTGTGTAGCAGAATCTGTTGATCTTCCAGCGAGTGCACATCTGTGTAACGCGTGTAGCGCATTAGTGCTCCTTTCAAGGTTTGAAATTGTGTAAAAACTGTCTTCTAGTTTAGCATATCTAGCGTAAATAGTCAAGGGGATTGACGGGTAGGCCGTTGAGGCGGACTTCAAAATGTAAATGTGGCGCGGTGGAAAAAGAGCCGGCTCCGGGGGTGCCGGGGGCACCGCCGGTGGCACCAATAATCTGGCCGGCGATGACATAGTCGTCAATTTTGACGTAGATTTTGCTGACATGGCCGTAAACAGTAGAGATGTTGTTGTTGTGGACAATGATGATATAGCTATAGCCCATGCCGTTATTTTTGGCCTGCGCGACGTAGCCGGCGGCGGGGGCGGAGATGGGCGTGCCTTGTGGCGCGCGCATATCTGTCCCAGAGTGCTCACCGATGGAACTGCGGAAGGGGTAATCGGGGTCGTGAAATTCGCAAGTGACAAAATGACTAGGTACTGGCCAGCCTAAAGTTCCGCCGGTCCAAAGTTTGCCGCTGGTGTTTTTTTGTTGGGCGAGCTTGGCGCGATAGGCGCTTTCTAAATTAGCGATGTCATTGTTGGCGGCTTGCCACTGGGATTGAATTTGGCTCAAAAGACTTTGAAATTTTTGTTCACTACCCCTGGTCTGTGTCAATAAAACACTTTTAGCAATTTTTTGTTGGTTAAGTTTTTCTTGTTTGGCTTCCAAGTCTTGTCGCAGTTGATCCAGGTCGGCTTTCTTTAAATCTAACTCCCCTTTTTGCTGGTCGAGCTTATTTTTTATGGCGTGAACTTGGTCTAGGGTATCTTGCAGATTCTTTTGCAAGTCCTCGGTATATTTTATTTGGTCAAAATATTGCACCAGCGAGTCACTAAGTAGAAGAATTTCTATCAAAGATCGTTGGTCGGAAGCATAGAGTAGGCGCAAAATCTCTCCCAAGCGTTCTTGCTGTTTGGATATTTCTTTTTCGGTTTGCGAGATGAGGGCTTCGGTATTTTTTATTTCCAAGAGTGTTTTGGTGGTGGCGATGCGATTGACTTCGATGTCCAGCTCGGTTTCTTGTAAAGTACTATCCAAAATGGACATTTGATTCTTGAGGCTGACGATTTCTTTGCGTTTCTGCTCAACTTCTTTTTGGTAGGTTTCTTTTTGGACTTGCAGGTCATCTAATTTCTTTTGTTGAGCTTTGATTTGGCTATCCAAGTCTTGAATTTCCGATGAAAGGTTGGCGGCATGGATTAAAAATGGGCGGGCTGGAGCTAGTGATAGGATGAGTGTCAACAACAAAATGGCCGGCAGCCACCGACGAGAAGATGTCGAAGTAAATTTAAAATAACGGAAAAACATAGGTGCTTAGATTATAGCATAGGTGAGGTATGAGTGGATACGTCGGCGGTGGGCGGGTTAGGTGAGCAGCTTGAGAGCGTGTTGAATACGGCGTAATGTGTGGTCGCGCCCGAGAATGGCGCATATTTCAAGTGGTCCTGGTGAGGTGGTTTGGCCACAAACGGCGACTCGCAGGGGCCAGAGGGTATCCCCCGCTCCGTTGGCTTCGGCCAGGGGCATGATATGGGTTTGCAGATTTTCTAGAGTGAAATTAGCGGCGGGAATTTTTTCTAGCTCGGCGGCGATTAATTCTAGGGCATGACGCGCGCCGGAAGCGTCGGATTTTTTCCAAATCAAGAGGGTGGCGGGATATTGGGGTTGATTGGTGAAGAAAAAGTTTATATCTTCAGTCGCGTCGCTTAGTTTTTTCAGGCGCTCTTGCTGGAGTAGAATGATTTTCCCCACGTAGTCGCGGCCGTAGGTTTTAATTATTTTGGTGTCAAAATATGGCAGGCAGCGCGTAATTAAATCTTGTTCGGACATTTGGCGGATGTAATGTCCATTGAGCCAGTCGAGCTTGTCTAAATTGAAAACAGCGCCGGATTTGCCGACTTTTTCCAGCGAAAATTCTTTGACCAATTCCGCCAGTGAAAAAATTTCGCGCTCATCGCCCGGGTTCCATCCGAGAAAGGCAATGAAGTTTATTAAAGCCGCGGGCAGATAGCCTTTGTTTAAATAATCTTCTACGGCCACATCGCCTTGGCGTTTGCTTAGCTTGGATTTGTCGGGATTGAGGATGAGGGGCAGGTGCGCGAATTTGGGTGGTTGCCAATTGAAATAGCGATAGAGTAAAAGATGTTTGGGTGTGGAGGGTAGCCACTCTTCGCCGCGAATTACCAGATTGATACCCATCAAGTGATCATCTATGACATTGGCCAGATGATAAGTTGGGAAGCTATCGGATTTGATTAAAACTTGGTCGTCAATGTCGGCGGTATTAAAGCTGATGGTACCGCGGATTTCATCTTTGAAAGTAATGGTCTCGCCGGCGGGGACTTTGAGGCGGATGACATAAGGTTTGCCCGATTTGATTTTGACTTGGACCTCTTTGGGCGATAAATCTCGGCAACGGCCATCATAGCGCGGGGCTTCTTTTTTGGCTTCTTGTTCTTGACGCATATGATTCAGAGTCTGTGTGTCGCAAAAACAATAGTAGGCCAGGCCCTTGTGTAATAATTCTTGCGCGTATTTTTGGTAGATGGAGGTGCGTTGTGATTGCAAATATGGTCCGACAGTCCCCTGTTCTGTAATTTGGTTGTCGGATTTTTTGTCGGTCAAAAACGGTCCTTCGTCATAATCCATCCCCGTTAGTGTCAGAGTTTTGATTAAGTTCTCTACTGCGCCGGGTACATAGCGTTTTTGGTCCGTGTCTTCTACGCGTAAGATAAACTCTCCTCCACTCTGACGGGCCAGCAAGTAATTGTATAGGGCGGTGCGTAGCGACCCGACATGCAGATAGCCGGTGGGGCTGGGCGCGAAGCGGACGCGGAGCTTAGAGGGCATAGTTTAAATAAAGGGTTAATAAGTGAATAATAGCAGATTATTGCTTTTTTATCAAAGTTAGTTTAATATCTAGCTGGTTGTTTGAGAATTTAAAAAATGTGGATGATTAAGTAAACAAAGGAGGCTCCAAAATGGAGGAAGGAAAGATCGCAAGAAGGGTTAACTGGTGGAAATTTGTTAAGTGGGCCATTTTCCCGCAGTTATTGGCCATGGTGGTTGTGGTGGGAATATTTGAGTTAGCCAACACAAAAGGTGCAAATATTAATGATACTATCCAGTTTATCATTGTAGCCGCACTATTTGTTACTGTTGCTTTTAACGTAAGTAAGGCGTTTTGGGATATAGAAGATTCATTTAGCCTCGTGGCTCTTGTTGTCGGCGGGGTTATAATCACTATTATCTTCATTGTGATTTGCGAAGTTTGTAGGGCGATTGGGCTGGTTGATGTGACGGGCATGTTTATTCTATTCGCGATTTTACTTATTCCAACCACTAACTTATATTTTGTTCTCAAAAGCACAATAAACGGAGAGGTTACTAAATTGCAATGGCTGGTTAATTTGGTTATTTCTGTGGCAGTAGTTATTGGTAGTATCAAAATTATTTTATGACTGCCAATTTGGTTTAAGTCCAATGGCTTCAAAAAGCCCCGGCGTAGTATTAACCCGGGGCTTTGTTTTTTAGATTCGAGGAAATTTGAAGATTTTTGGGAATAAATTAGCCTCACCCGAGAGGATGAGGCTATGATAATAAGCAAGTGGACGTGAACTTACCAGGCGCTTTCCTTTGGAGGCCCTGGAGTGGAAGTGAAATCCGGATTGAGAGAAATAGCAATGACAAAGCCTAGCTCTATATCCGGATTCCAGAGTAAACAGATTCCGGGACATAAACTAGAGCCTTCAATCTCTGGCAAGCCGTTAAAACTGACGCGGAGATAACTGACGGGTTGCTCCGGATTGAATTCGTGAGCAATTTCAAGATTGAGCAGTCCTTGGTAGGTCAAGCCGGCGGCATAGTACGCGGGTTGTTCGCTAAAAAAATTATCTGTTCGCAAAAAACCCGAAACGGATAATACTTTCACGCGCAAT
>CAZJMI010000063.1:0-4936 GCA_964547305.1 uncultured Gammaproteobacteria bacterium | reverse complement strand
CGAGGCGCTATTATTAGCTAATTAAAAACCGCCAAAAGTGTGTACCTAAAACATGGCCGTGGGGAGAGGCGGTGGCGGAAAACGGGCGTGAAAGTGGTGGTGATCGGGGGGGGCGAAATTCCCATCGCTGGTCAAAACTGCTATAATTAAAATGACTAATTTAAAACTATGATAAAAACTACGCGAGCGACCAGTGTGGAGCATCCGGGGCAGATTTTGTCAGAGACAGAGACGGAGCCGATAGAGTCGTCGGCGGAAAAATATATAAGACCGCGACGATGGGAGATGGAGGATATTGAAGTCGAGAGACCGGAGCGGCGAATGGAGGCGACTCCGGAACAGATGGAGAAATTGGAATTGGCCAGAGAGCGCGAGCGACAAGAAACACAACTGGTTCAAGAGAAAAAAGAAATCATGGCGGCGAGTCAGGAGTTTTTTGATGAGGCGCTGGAATTGGCGCAAGTGCGAGTGGCGATGAATACGCACCGTGAATTTTTGGAGGCTTTGTTACATGAGGGTAAATGGGAGGAAATGGTGAATATGTTGGCCAATAATTTACACCGGCAAAAGTTTGAAAGGTTGGATGGCTATCAGGGTGTGAATGAACTGAAAGCGGATTTGAATCTGCTCAAAGGGGATAATAGGTGGTATCAGATGGAGCGCAAGATTAAATTAAAGGAAATAGAAAAGCATTTGGAAGACTTTGAAAGATATTTCAAGCTGCGGGGGCTTTACACAAATAAGTATGATGAATATAAATTACCGCGTAGGAGGGATGCCTTGTGCCAACGAGCGGCGGATTGGGAACAAGGGATGGTGGCGCTGGGGGAGTCCGATCTTTTGAGCGGACAGGAAGAAAAAATGTCGAGATTGGCGGAGCGACTCAAAACTTATAAGGTGCCATAATGGAAATAACCGAAGAGAAAAAAAATTGGCATGTTTTTGAGGCGCGAGAGGCCGCCAGGCAGCTGGAGGCCGATTTAGTGTCGGGGCTGACAGAGAAAGAGGCGCGCGCTCGATTGGTGCGACTGGGACCGAATCGCTTGGTCCCGCCGGTCAAGATTTCCGCTTGGCGGATTTTGTGGGCGCAATTCAATAACCCGCTGATTTATGTTTTGCTATTCGCGGTGGTGGCTAGTGTGTTAACGGGGGAGTGGTTGGAAGCGATTATGATTATGGTGGTAGTGCTGGCCAATACGTTTATCGGGTTTTTTCAGGAATACAAGGCGGAAAACGCGATGGCGGCTTTGAAAAATCTAGTCAGTCACCAAACACGGGTGAGGCGCGATGGTAAGGACAAGTGGCTGGCGGTGGAAAAGCTGGTGCCAGGAGACATAGTGCTGGTGAAATATGGAGATAAAGTGCCGGCTGACGGACGGGTGCTGGAGGTGAGTAGTTTGAAAGTTAGCGAGGCGCCTTTGACGGGAGAGTCGGTGCCGATAGATAAGAAGCCGGAAGTTTTGAGAGAGGACGCGATTTTGCCGGAACGGCGCAATATGTTGTACGCGGGAACTGAAGTAATGAGTGGAAGCGGGGTAATATTGATTTGTGAGACAGGTGCGCGGACGGAAATGGGGCGGGTGGCGTATTTATTAGAGGGAGTGGTGGATGAGCCGTCGGCGTTGCAACGGCAGTTGAATGTTTTGGCGGGACGAGCGAGCTATATTATTATCGGGGTGTGCTTGGCGGTGTTTTTAGCCGGGGTTTTGAGCGGACAGCAATGGCTGGAATTTTTGTTGGTGGCGACGGCTTTGGCGGTGGCGGCGGTGCCAGAGGGCCTGGTGGTGACTTTGACGATTATTTTGACAGTGGGACTAAAGAGAATTTTGAAACATAAGGCTTTGACACGGCGGTTGGCGGCGGCGGAAACTCTGGGAGAGACATCGGTGATTTGCGCCGATAAAACAGGGACTTTGACTGAAGGAAAAATGCGGGTGGCGCGGGTGGTGACGTCGGATAGTCAATTTAAACACGAGGGAAGGAACAAAATTTTAAAAATGATTGACTCGGGGCATGAACTGGCTTTGAGAATTGGGCTGTTGAATAATGATGTGATCGTGGATGATACTGAAGCAGCAGTGGAGAAATGGAAAATGAGCGGGGATTTTACCGAGGAGGCTTTGCTGCGGGCGGCGGTGGAGTCAGGGTTGGATAAATCGGAATTGGAAAAAAAGTGGCCGCGACTGGGGGAACTGCCGTTTCATGAGAAGACAAAGTACATGGCGACTTGGCATCAGGACGCGAGCAATGGTCAACAGGTGATTTTGATAAAGGGCGCGCCAGAGGCATTGCTGAATTTATGTACGTATGAATTCAGTCAGGATCGATATCAGAAACTAACGGCGGAGCGTAAGCAATATTGGTTGGAACAGGTGGAGATATTGGCGGCACAGGGGTTGCGAACCTTGGCGATGGCGTGGAAGCCGGTGGAGGGGCAGTTGGATCGTTTGGGCGAGGTGGATATTAAAGGTTTGACTTGGGTGGCGTTGGCGGGGCTGGCGGATCCGATTCGGCGCGAAGCGCCAGAGGCTATCAGGCAATGTCGGGCGGCGGGAATTCATGCGGTGATGATTACCGGTGATCACAAGTTAACGGCGGCGAATGTGGCTAAGAGCTTGGGTTTCAAAGTGAATGATAAGTCGATTCTGGAAGGCGCGGAGCTGGAAAAAATGAGTGAGGCGGAATTTGAAAAAAGAGTGGAACAGGTGGAAGTGTACGCGCGGGTGGAGCCGAAGCATAAGTTGATGATTGTGCGGGCGTGGAAAAAAATGGGCGAGATAGTGGCTATGACCGGTGATGGGGTAAATGACGCGCCGGCTTTGAAGGCGGCGGATATCGGGATTGCTCCGGCTTCGGGGACGGATGCCGCCAAGGAAACGGCGGATATGGTGCTTTTGGATGATAATTTCAAAACTATAGTGACGGCGGTGCGCGAGGGGCGGATTATTTTTGATAATATACGTAAGGCGGTGCTGTATCTTTTTTGTGATAGTTTTGCGGAGATTGTGTTGGTGGCGAGTAGTGTATTGCTGGGGCTGCCGTTGCCTTTGTTGGCGGTGCAAATTTTATGGATAAATTTGATTGGACATGGATTTTTGGGTTTAGGATTAGCTTTTGAGGCGGGAGAAAAAGATGTAATGGAGCAAAAACCGAAGAAGCGATTGAAAATTTTTGACGGACAGGTGTGGTTTTTGATTTTATTCGCCGGATTGATAGCGGACGCGATATTGGTGTGGGTGTTTTGGTCTTTAAATAGAATAGCATGGCCGATAGAGCAAATCCGGACGCTACTGTTTTTATTGGCGACAGTGGACGCAATGATCTATATTTTCGCGTGTCGGAGTTTGCGGCAACCGCTATGGAGAACATCCTTGAAAAGCAATCGGTATTTTTGGCTGGCTTGGGGAGTGGCTTGGGCGCTGGAGATAATAATTTTTGTTTTGCCGTGGACGCGGGAGGCATTGCATATAGTGGCGCTACCGGCGAAGGCGTGGGAGATACTTTTATTGCTGATTCCAATCAAACTGGTGGCGCTGGAGACGGGTAAGGCGCTGTGGCGCTGGCGGCATAAGAAGGATTAGTTACTTGTCTAGAAAAGAGTTTCGTGTTATTTTTGAGTAGTAATTAACTTAATTTTTCAAAATGGAAACTTACATCAGTCAAATTGCGGAGCAAGTTGGAAAATCTGTGACACTTAAGGGCTGGGTGTATAATTTTCGCTCATCGGGTGGGCTGTATTTTTTACAAATTCGCGACGGGTCGGGATTTATTCAGGCGGTGGTAGAGAAAAAGTCGGTGGCGGAAAGTGTCTGGGCAGATTGTGAAAAAATGACATTGGAGACCTCGGTGGAGGTGACGGGCAAAGTCAGCGCGCATCCGAAGCAGGTGGGAGTTTTTGAATTACAGGTGGAGGATATAAAAGTGATACAAGTGGCGGCGGAAGATTATCCCATCAGTAAGAAAGAACACGGACCAGAATTTTTGTTGGATAATCGGCATTTGTGGCTGCGCTCGCCGAAGCAGTGGGCGATTATGCGGGTGCGGGACGGTGTGGAATGGGCGATTAGAAAATTTATGAAGGATAATGGTTTTGTGCTGGTGGATGCGCCGATTTTAACTAAGTCGGCCTGCGAGGGAACGACAACTTTGTTTAAAGTGGACTATTACGGCGGAGATGCGTATTTATCTCAAAGCGGGCAATTATATACAGAAGCGTGTGAATATTCACTGGGGCGGACATATTGTTTCGGGCCAACTTTTCGGGCGGAGAAATCTAAGACGCGCAAACATTTGACGGAATTTTGGATGGTGGAGCCAGAAATGCCGTTTATGAAATTTGATGAATTATTGGATTTTGAAGAGGAATTTTTGTGGTATATTTTGCAATACGTTTTAAAGAATTGTCGTGTTGAGTTGGATATATTGGAGCGAGATGTGTCATTTTTAGAAAATATCAAACGGCCGTTTGATAGGCTTACATATCACGAGGCGATAAAGATTTTGCAGGAGTCGGGTGAATCGGAAATTAAAGATGGAGATGATTTGGGCGCGGCGGATGAGACAATTTTAACTACCAAATTTAAAGGACCAGTACTGGTGCATCGTTTCCCGACTAGTTTGACGAATTTTTTCATGGAGCACGATCCGAAAAATTCTAAAGTGACTTTGAATGTGGATATGTTGGCGCCAGAGGGTTATGGCGAGGTGATTGGTGGCGGCGCACAGAGAATCGGCGATCCAGAATTACTTAAGTCTAGAATGGCGGCAGAGGGTTTAAAAGCGGATGATTATGGCTGGTATTTGGATTTGTTAAAATATGGTGGCGTGCCGCATTGTGGGTTTGGTTTGGGGCTGGAGCGCTGTGTGGCTTGGTTGTGCGGAATTAAACATATTCGCGAGACGATTCCGTTTCCAAGGATGATGAATCGACTAAAAC
>CAZJMI010000062.1:0-4941 GCA_964547305.1 uncultured Gammaproteobacteria bacterium | reverse complement strand
GCAGAGAGCTTGACGATGGCTTCTGGTATAGTTATCGACCCCCTTTGCGAGGATAGTCTCTATATCGTATTCTGGTCTGAATACAATATGGGGCTTCTCAAAGGCGACAAGACGTTGGAAGCCGAATATAGGGGGCTTTATTCTGCTGGAATTGAAAATTCTCTTCCGGTGGTTAAGAGCTTAGACGTCAATGTTTACCCCAACCCATTCAATTCTGTGCTTAGAGTTGATGGACAAGACGGGTCTGATATCACAATCTATAGCCTTAGCGGAAGACAGATTGTTAGCGGAAAGCTGCCATTTGTCTGGACTACGGAGGGCATTTCTTCTGGGGTATATCTGGTGAAAGTTACTCTGGGCGATGGAGATTGGTTTACCAAAAAGGTAACCCTAATCAAATAATATATTATATGAGGTACACACGCGTGTGCCTCATAATTTTTTTTACATAATGCTTTTTGTTTTATCGGGGAGTGCGCTATAATAAAAATATAAAACGCTGGCTTTGAACTGAGCAATATATAAATAACCGCCATGCAACACATCGCCATCATGAAAAAATGCTGGGGTTTGATTCCAAAAATCCTCTCCGGCAAAAAGATCGTAGAATCGCGCTGGTATGTGTCTAGGCGCGCGCCTTGGGACAGGATTAAAGCCGGCGAGACGGTTTATTTCAAAAATTCTGGCGAGCCCGTGACGGCTAGGGCGGAAGTGGCCAAAGTTTTGCAGTTCGCTGATTTGACACCGCCAAAAATTAAAGCTATCCTGCGCGAACATGGCCAAGCTATCGGAATTGAAAAAGATAGAATCGCAAACGAATTTAAGTCAGTAAAAGATAAAAAATACTGTATGCTAATCTGGTTAAAAAATCCGCGCGAAATTGAGCCATTTAATATCAATAAGGCGGGATTTGGCTTGATGTCGGCGTGGCTGGCGGTGGAGGATGTTGAGAGGATAAAAATTAAGGTTTAAAAAATAATCAATAATTATGCAATCAATTCATTTATATAAACAACTTGAAAAAGATTTTATCACTCCTGAAATGAGCGATGACTGGGCGCCACATATGGATTCTGTTGCTGATTTTTTGAGCGATAACTTCAAACAACAGTCAATGGGGCTGGTTTGTGATTTTGCGACAGAACTTAACAAAGTATATACGGCTGTTTTCCCGTCAAAGGAGGCTATGCAAAAGATTTTAGACGCGGGAGCAGAAGATGCTATGCTTTTTGTTCACCATCCGTCTATTTGGGACATTAGAAAAGCTCCCGCTGTTTTTCAGCAAATGGACAGAGAACTATTGCAACAATTTAAAGACAAGAGAATCTCAATCTATAACCTTCATGTACCCTTGGACAATTTTAGTGAATATTCAACCAGCGTAACCTTGGCGAGGGCGCTAGGCATTGAACCGGAAAAAAGATTTGCGCCTTATTTCGGGGCTTTGTGCGGTATATTCGGTAAAACCACCTTAGCAACAATTCAAGATTTAAGGGATAAATTTCAGAATACCGTGGGGCATGATGTCAGCTTATACAATTATGGCAATAATGAAATTCAAGATGGCCTCGTGGCCGTTATTGCTGGCGGTGGAAATGATGTTGCCATGCTAGAAGAAATAGCTGGGGCGGGAATTAACGCTTTTGTAACTGGAATTACTGTCAAAAACGAACATTCTCAAAAAGCCCATGATTTTGCTGAAAAACACAAAATAAATATCCTGGGCGGCACCCATTATTCCACTGAAAAATTTGCCTGTATGGCGCTGGTTAAATACTTTGAGCAACTTGGGCTACCGGCTGAATTTATCAAAAATACGCCAGTATTGGAGGATATGTAGAGCGGCGTGTTCCTCTATCCTTCGCCGGTTTTTTCTGTTAAACTAATATTATAGTTACCAGTACAATAATATGAACAAAATCCAAAAATATTTTCTATATCTTACCGGTATGTTTATGGCACTAGCTTTCAAAATACCAGGGACATTCGCACAATTGCCAAATGTGCCGGAAATATTATACGGTCCGCCTATGGATATGTACGGTCCAGCCCCCTTGTCTAATTTGACTTGGTGGGAAAAAACCTTAGCCGTGATTACTTCCCCTATTATCCTCATTATAATCGCATTAGCGGTTATAATTGGAATAATTATTTTAATAAAACGAAAGAATGAAGCTAATATCAAACAAAATGAATAAAATCAAAACAACTTTTCTGTATCTGACTGGTCTATTGATGGCGCTGATTTTCAAGGTTCCGGGTGCTTTCGCGCAGACACAAAATGTTCCCAGCCTTGATATAATGGTCCCATTATATGGTCCCCCACCAATATCGGATTTGCCGTGGTGGAAGCAAGCGTTAATAGCACTAACATCTCCTATTGCTCTTGTTATAATCGCACTGGCAGTTATTATTGGTATTGTTGTTTTGATTAAAAGAAAAAAGAAGATCATTAAAAAGGATAATAATTTATTATAAATACCATGAACAAAATAAAAAAAGCGTTCTTGTATCTCACCGGCCTATTGATGGCACTGGTCTTTAAGGTTTCGGGGGCTTCCGCGCAGGTATCAGATATGCCTGAAATACTTTACGGACCGCCTATGGATATGTATGGCCCCGCGCCAATGTCAAATTTGACCTGGTGGGAAAAAATACTGGCCGTGATAACTTCCCCAATTACTATAACCATACTAATATTGGCGGCTGTAACTATCGGCATCGTTGTTTTGATTAAACGGAAGAAGAAAAATGCTAAAAAAACTCTTTAAGCTGGGGCTGCAACAGTTATGGCTGACACATCGCGAATATTTACGCAAAAATCACGAGCTTACCTATCTTTTTTGGGAATGCACGCTCAATTGTAATTTTTGTTGCCAGCATTGCGGCAGTCGCGCTGGCGGCGGACATATCGCCGAAACTTTAAGCGCCGTGGAGATTAAAAGCGCGCTGGCGGATATCGCGCGCAATTTTGACGCGCGGAAAATTATGATCGCGGTGACTGGCGGTGAGCCACTTTTGCGCCAAGATTTGTTTGAAGTGATGAAATATGCCACTTCTTTGGGTTTTGGGTGGGGTATGGTTTCCAATGGCTCGCTGGTGACACCGGAAACAGTCGCGAAATTAAAAGATGCCGGTATGAAAACAGCAGATATCAGCATTGACGGCACACGAGAGGTGCAAGACGCGTTTCGCAATACGCCTGGCGCTTATGACAAAGCTATCAACGCGGTCAAATTGCTGGCGGCGGCGGACTTTTTGAGACCTTTGCGTATTACTACCACCGTACATAGTAAAAATATTGACCTGCTAGATGAAATGTACGCGGCTTTTGCCGCCTTGGATATCAAGGACTGGCGGCTTTTGAGCATTGAACCGATTGGCCGGGCGATGGATAATAACGATTTATTGCTTAGCAGGGCACAACAACTGAAACTTTTGCGTTTTATCAAAAATAAGCGCGCGGAAAAATCCAAGTTGAAAATTACTTATGGTTGCGCGCATTTCTTAGGCGAAGAGTTTGAGGACGAGGTGAGAAATAATTTTTTCTACTGCGGCACGGGCATCAATATCGGGAGTATTTTACACAATGGCGATATTTTTGTCTGCCCAAATGTGCCCCGCGAGCCAGAGTTGATTCAAGGTAATGTCAAAAGGGATTCTTTCAGTGAGGTGTGGCGCGACAAGTTTAAATTTTTCAGAGACAAAGAGCGCACCAAGTGTGATAAATGCGCCGGGTGCGAGCATTGGGAAAAATGTCTGGGCGGCTCGTTGCACGCCTGGGACTTCGAGAAAAAATGCCCGAAAATTTGTTTTATGGATGAGGATTTGTATTTAAAATAATATGTGGAATAATATTTTAAATTACTAAGAGAGTATTATGCTTAAAAATACAAAAATAATCGTCAGGGGAACTGAAATTGCAGTTATTAACCGAAATAATACGGACTATATCTCACTGACCGATATGATCAAGGCAAAAGATGGAGATTTTTTTATTTCTGATTGGTTAAGAAATAGGAATACAGTTGAGTTCCTCGGGATTTGGGAAAGTATTTATAACCCAGATTTTAATTATGGCGAATTCGCCATAATTAAAAGTAGGGCCGGTTTAAACAGTTATAAAATAAGCGTAAAAGAGTGGATGGAAAAAACCGGCGCAATCGGACTAAAAGCCACCGCGGGAAGATATGGCGGGACTTTTGCGCATAAGGATATTGCTTTTGAATTTGGAATGTGGATTAGCGCGGAATTTAAAATATATTTGATAAAAGAATTCCAAAGATTGAAAGAAAGCGAATCAAAAAATCTTCAACTGGAATGGAATTTGCAAAGAACTTTAGCTAAAATCAATTACAAAATTCACACCGATGCTATTAGGGCAAAATTAATACCAATAGAATTAACCAAACATCAAATCAATACTAAATATGCCAATGAAGCCGATCTTTTAAATACGGCATTGTTTGGCATGACCGCTAAAATGTGGCGAGAGCAAAATTTAAAACTCAAAGGCAACATTCGTGACTATACCTCAATTGAACAACTGGTGGTTTTGTCTAATCTGGAGAGTATTAACGCCGCTTTAATTCATCAAGGACTATCACAAAGCAAAAGAATTCAGCAGCTTAACAGTTTGGCGATAATCCAGATGAAGTCTCTTTTAGGAAACAAGGAAATTAAAAAATTAAAATAAAAACTATGTCTAAAAATCCAAAAGAATTCGTGAAAATTTTTCAATGCCCGGATTGCGGGGGCGAATTAGTTGTGACCGAGGATGGTTTGCGTTGTGAAAAATGCGAGAGGCCTTTTCCAATTTACAACGGTGTGGCGATTTTTGTTTCTCAAGACGAATGGCGGGAATTTTTTAAGGCACAATGCAATTTGGATAATTATATTATAGACGAGGAGCGCGAGGTTTTTGAACGGGCACTGGCGCAA
>CAZJMI010000061.1:0-5044 GCA_964547305.1 uncultured Gammaproteobacteria bacterium | reverse complement strand
GATGTTTCCACATGGCAAATATTACCGCTGCCAAGAGAATAAATCCGAAAACCAACGCCAACACAATTCCCCATGTGGAAAAAGTTTGAATACCACCAATTTCACCCACAACACCCTTGGTCGCCCCCGATTGCACCACTAAATTTTTCAGTTTATCCAAATCTTCGGTCGCCCGCCGCACACGCTCCTGATTTTCTTTGTACACCACGATATGTTCCTGTGGGGATGCGTAGCTGGCTTCCTGTTTGACCAGTATTAAGTCCACCAACGAATCCAAATCTCCTTTCAAAATAGTTCCTTGCGCGTCATATTGCGTTTTTTCCAAAGTTTTCAATAACTCCGCCGCTTGGGTCTTATAAGATTGCATTTCTTCTTTAGCAAAAACCCAAATATCTTGCATCTCAACTTTTTTGGTCACCGAGGACTTGGCTGCCACTAAAATATCTCCATAGACATAATACGACCCAGCGTTGGTATCATAATCAATATTCAGCCCGCCCATATCCAAAATATGCTCTGGTCGCACGCTTTCTGGCAAAAATGATTTAAATTTAACCGTTTGCGATTCATCGGCTGGATTGGTGATTAAAAAGTGAATTTCCACCGAATTAAATTTCATGTATGTTTCCACAATCGGCTGTAAAGTGTTTTGCTCCACGATGCGGCGCGTGGCCGACGATACGGCGCGTAAATCCGCCACCTTGTTCTGAATATCTTTCAAACTTTCTAAATTCAAACTGCTAATTTCCAAGAGACTTTTTATCTTGGGGCTCAAAATTCCCAAATCTGTCACCGCTTGTATCAAAGTGCGCGCGTTTGTTTGTAATTGATTTTTGACCGCCAATGTTTCCAAATAAATATCATCATTGCTGGCACCTGATGTGACGGGAGTAAGATAACTGCCGCTATTTGAAGATCCGGTGGGTGTAGTAGTCGGCTCAGTGGTAGTTGTGCTTCCGCTTGTCGCCGTAAAACTACGCGCCGCGCCACTGGACTCGGTACCGTAATACACCACCAATTTAAACCAATAATCGCCCGCTGTCGGCACAGTGGCAGTCAAATCAGTATCAAAGTCGTCGCCAGCATTGATTAACTTAGCCGCGGATCCATAATATACATCATTATCGCCTCCACACTGATCGCTTTGTGAACTAACCACACACCATTCATATTGATATTCAAAAGGACCGCCGCCTTCGTTGGTAATAGTCACACTAGCGGAAATTTCTGGAATCACGGCATCATCCACCGCGTTAATCACCACTTGCGCCGGCGCGCCCGTCACCTGCCAATAATCATTGCGTGTCACCGCCGCCGCCCCTCCCATGTCCACACTAGCTACAGTTTCCCACAATCCGGTAGTGGCCGCGGCATCTACCGAATATGTATATTCATAAACACCAGTGGATAAAAGCGTCATGGCCGTGGTTGTTTGCGCCACCGCGCGCGTAGAGTCGTAAATATACAAAGTCGGCGTCGAAGTCGCGTTGGCCGGCTGCGAATCTTTATCCAAAATATTCAATTTAACACGATAAGTGTTGCCCGCTTGTACCTCGTTGGGCCCAGTCAATTCAATTTTGTAGCCGTTTTGTTGCGAAGTCCGAATACTATTGATAGTCGTCTGTGCAGTGTCCAAATTACCATCCACCGTCTGCAACAATGTATAAATATCATCCACTTTGCCCGCTATGCTGGCCAGAGTTGTTGACGCGCTACTGCGAAAATCCGCCTGCGCCGCCTCATGCTCGGACACTTGTTGCTCTACATAGACATTTTGTTTGACAATAGTAAAAGCATCGCCATCGGCCGGCGCCGAAGTCAAAGCCGGCGAAAGCGTGATTTCCTTACCGGTACCATCATAATCCGAAATCCTTCGTGTCTGCCCAGTCAAATCACCTGAAGTAAAAGTCAGCACCGCGTTATTGTAAAAATTATCCACTTCATTGGTCAGCGCGGTGGTAAAGCCGGTCGTCGCCGGTGTTTCATCGCTGACCGTGGATTGCGTGACAATCATCGCCCCGATTAAGATATCCATGTTGGAAGTTAAGGCGGTCACTTGGCCTTGTATATCATCCACATCGCCCCACACAATCGTGTCTGTTTTCAGTTTAATGCCTGTCACATCAGTCCAAAGGATAGTATCGGTTTTGGTTTTAATACCCGTCACATTTGTCCAATCTATACCATCGGTCTTGGCCTTAATGGCGGAAATATCGCCGCTATTGGTCAAAATCGTAGTGACATTCGCCCAGTTAATGGTGTCGGTCTTAGTTTTGATGGCAGAAATATTGCCAGTGCCAATTTCTGACAGTATAGTGGCTATACTGTTAGAAACATCGTTGATATCGTCCCAGACAATAGTGTCGGTTTTTAATTTAATGCCCGTCACATCGTCCCAGCTTATAGTATCCGTTTTGGTTTTGATATCAGTAATGTTTGCCCAAGCGATATCATCGGTCTTGGCTTTGACAGCGGCAATGTCGCCAGTGTTACTCAAAATGCTGGTAATATTCGCCCAATTGATAGTGTCGGTCTTGGTTTTAATGGCCGAGATATTGCCCGACCCGATTTCCGAAATTAAAATCGCCATACTGGACGACATAGAAACCAAACGGGACTGAATATCTACCACTCTGGTCTGAATATCTGTCACATCGCCCCAAGTAATGGTATCGGTTTTTAATTGAATACCCGTCACATCAGTCCAGAGGATGGTGTCGGTTTTGGTTTTGATGCCGGTCACATTGGTCCAGTTAATAGTGTCGGTCTTGGCCTTAACGGCGGAAATATCCCCGCTGTTGGTCAAAATCGTGGTCACATTGGCCCAGTTGATGGTATCCGTCTTGGTTTTGATAGCCGCAATATCTCCCACGCCAATTTCGGCAATCAAAGCCGCTATACTGGTAGAAACATCGTTGATATCGTCCCAGACAATAGTGTCGGTTTTAAGTTTAATGCCGGTCACATCATCCCAGCTGATAGTATCCGTTTTGGTTTTGATATCAGTAATGTTTGCCCAAGCGATATCGTCCGTCTTGGCTTTGACAGCGGCAATGTCGCCAGTGTTACTCAAAATGCTGGTAATATTCGCCCAGGTGATAGTGTCGGTTTTGGTTTTAATGGCCGAGATATTACCCGACCCAATTTCAGAAATTAAAGTCGCCATGGTAGATGACATAGAAACCAAACGAGCTTGGATATCTTCCACATCCGTCCAGTCAATAGTGTCGGTCTTAGCTTTAATGCCCGTCACATCCGATGCGAATTGCGCGTTGTGAAAAGTATGCGACGAATAGGCCGTGCCATCGGCAGTCGCCGCTGTCACCTCGTAGATATACACTCCCAAGGTCGCCGGCACTTCATAATCATACACATAGAGTCCATTGGAAGCCGTCAAATAAACCATGGGTGTACTGGTCACCAGCGCCGTCTCGGAGGGATTATAAATAGTAATAGTGGTAGTGGCATCGTTAATCGGCGCGCCGTCAGCGTCTTTAACTTGAATGGTCAATTTAGCCGTCTCACCGGCGGTATATTCCGTAGCACCGACCACCACCACCGTCACCGGCGTCACTCCCACCGTGAAAGCACTTTCAGTGGAATATTCCGACCAAATATCCGCCTCATCCCGATAGCGCACCTTCCAAAAATAAGTCGTGTTGACCGTCAATTCCCCCGCCGGCACCGCCAGCGAGGTCTTGTTGGCCGTATCTGTGCCACTATCATACACCGGCGCCAAATAAGTCGGGTCGGATAAATCCCGAATCAGCCACTGACTGGCCGCGTGAGTTCCCTCCTCATCATTATCCGCAAAGGCCGAGCCGGTGAGAGTCAAAGTCACCTTTTGATTTAATTGGCCATTGGTTGGCGAAGAGTTAGTGGGCGTATTCGGAATTTGTGAAGTGATAAACGATGTCTCGGTGGAATATGCCGACCAATTAGCCGAAGCATCTTGATACCTGACATGCCAATAATAGGTCGTGCTGACATTCAAAATATCCGCCGGAATAGTGATAGTCGTTAAAGCCGTGCTGGTAACACCTGAATCATAGAGTGGCGTGCCATAATCATCTGAAACTGTGGTTAATTGCCATTGCGCGGCGGCTTGAGTATCGCCGTCATTGGGGTCGGAAAAAGCTGAAGCGGTCAAAGTCGGAGTCAAAGATTGGCTGGCCGCGCCATCCGCCGGCGTTGAATTGGTGGGCGTGTAAGGCAAATCGCTGCTGGCCTCTTCATTACCAAAAGTATTAAAAGTATCCGATTCTGACAAATATGTCGCCGCGATCCAATCAGCCGAACGGGCGGAGTCGGAGATGCGGACTTCGTCGATGAGACCTTTAAAATAAGAACACGTGCCAGTACTACAAGCTTTGCCAATACCCAAAACAGCACCTGTATCCGCCGATGTATTGGTTTCCGCGTCATTTAACTCTAAACTCCCATTAACATATAAATCTATATCAGTTTCAATATCCCAAACTACATCTACCTTAGCCCACTCATCTAATGGTAACACGGGATTTAATAACCCTTGGTCGGAATTCCCTCCAAAAGTTCTCAAAACTAATTCCCTAAGATTATCGTCATTTTCAACTTCTACCGCCCATTCATCTGATATACCCATAATAACAAGTGTGCTACCGAATGCTTCACCCGCGGGATTAGCGGCTAATTTAACCCAGGCGGAATAAGTAAAATCTCTACCGGCACTGGCAGTAAACGCGTCACTGGTCCCCGCGCCCACATAATCATTCGTCCCATCAAAATCAAAACTGCCGTCAATCTGCCCCGCCACTTGGTCATCTCCATCCATACCTGAAGTCGTGCCGTTATTTACTCCGGTGCTATCTTTAATATCTCCCGCGCCACCATCAATATCTGTTTCTTTGAGATGCCAGACCCCTTTGAAATTACTATCCCAGACATTGGCCGCGTCCTGGGCATCGCTGGCTATCGCGTTGCCATAATACATATAGATATAATCCGTGGCCGACGAAGCGTCTATTTGCGGCACTTTGACCCAGACATAAGAACTACCGGATTC
>CAZJMI010000060.1:0-5121 GCA_964547305.1 uncultured Gammaproteobacteria bacterium | reverse complement strand
ATAGCAGTCGTCCCAAATAACATTACAAATCATGCATTAATTAATTTCAAAAACTCCTGCTCGGTTAAAATTTTGACCCTTAATTTTTTGGCTTGGGTGTATTTGGAGCCAGGGTTAGAACCGACTACCAAGTAACCAGTTTTAACGCTAACACTGGAACCGATTTCCCCGCCATTTTCTTTTACGCGGCGGTGGGCTTCATCGCGAGTCATAGTTTCCAAAGTACCAGTGACGACAACTGTTTGTCCAGTCAGGGCATTGGACTTGATGGTTTGACGGAAAGGCGCGACGTGAACCCCATTGGTGATGAGTTTTTTTAGTAGAGCCTGATGAAGCGGATTGGAAAAATAATCAGCCAAAGCGTGAGCGACCTTTTCACCAATGCCGTAGATGGAATTAAAATCATCATAAGTGGCCGTGGTGACTTTTCGCAGGGTAACAAATTTTTTGGCGACATCGCCAGCAGTTTTCTCTCCGACGAGCGGGATGCCAAGCGCATTTAAAAATCTGTCGAGCGCGATTTCACGACTATTTCGAATAGAGGCGATAATATTTTGGGCGGATTTTTCGGCAAATCTCTCCAGCGACTCCAAATCTCCGACTTTGAGAGTAAATAAATCGGATGCATCTTTGACCAGGCCCTCACTCAAGAGGCGCGTGATAACTTTGGGGCCGAGGCCATCGATATCAAAGGCGGGTTTGGAGACAAAATATGCCAATTCGCGCAGGCGCACAGCAAAACAACGGCGGTTGGCGCATTTGTAGGCCACTTCGCCGGGAAGACGGGTGACGGGGCCGCCACAGATGGGACAAATTTTGGGCATGTGAAATTTTTTCTCTTTGCCGGTGCGGAGTTTTTTGACGGCGCCGAGGACTTCGGGAATAATATCGCCGGCTTTGCGAATGATGACCGTATCGCCGATGAGAATGTCTTTTTTAATAATTTCGTCGGCGTTGTGGAGAGTGGCGCGGGAAACGGTGGAGCCGGCGACGGTGATGGGCTTGAGATAGGCGACAGGAGTGAGCACGCCAGTGCGCCCAACTTGCACAACAATATCTTCCAAAATACTGATGGCCTCTTCAGCGGGCCATTTGAAAGCGATGGCGGCGCGCGGGGCTTTGCCGACAGTGCCGAGTTTACGGAAAAGGGCGTTGTCGTTGATATGGACTACCATGCCATCGATTTGATAGGGTAAATTGGCACGGGTTTTTCCCCAACGATTCCAAAGAGTGAAAATTTCTTCCAGATTATGACAAAATTGGTTGTGGCGGTCGGTGGGAAAGCCTAGGTCTTGAGCGATTTGATGTTCTTCTTCGTGAGTTTCGGTTTTGAAACCCAAAACGGCATAGGCAATAAAACTCAAATGGCGCGAGGCAGTGATTTTTGAATCAAGTTGGCGCAGAGAACCAGCGGCGGCGTTACGAGGATTGGCGAATTCCGGTTCGCCACGTTTTTTGCGCTCGGCGTTGAGTTTTTTGAAGGCGGACAGCGGCATATAGACTTCACCGCGAATTTCCACGCGATGATTTTCGGCGTGGGCATAGTATTTTGATTTGGGGCGCAATTTCAGGGGAATACCGGCGACGGTTTTGAGATTTTGAGTGATATCTTCGCCTACCAGACCATCGCCGCGAGTGAGCCCGTATTGAAAAACACCATTTTCATAAATTAAGGAGACGGCCAAGCCGTCGATTTTGATTTCACAATAATAACCGGACTTTTCCAGGGCGGAATGCGAGGCGAGTTTTTTCAGACGGGTTTCCCAAGCACGCATTTCGTCGTCGTCAAAGGCATCGGAGAGAGAAATCATGGGGGCTTGGTGAGGGACGGATTTGAAACTTTTAAGCGGGGTGCCGCCGACTTTTTGACTGGGAGAGTTGGGGTCGGTCAGGGCGGGATATTTTTGTTCGAGGGTGATTAATTCGCGCATAAGGGAGTCATATTGGGCGTCGGTGGCCTGGGGATTGTCCAAAACATAATAATGATAGTTGAGATCGGCTATCAGGTTGCGGAGCTTTGAGACACGTTTTTTGGCTTCGGATGGGGTCATTTTTGGGGGGGGGTTAATAGGGTTATTACGATGTTTGTAAAAATTTAAGTGCCTTCTTGCATGTAGTCGGTAACAATAATTATTATCTTCTTAACATTTTCGTTGCAGGATTTAAATTTAATTTTATCTAAAATTTCATTGCTATATTTTCTAATTAAATCACTTATCAATGCATGCATAAACGACTGGGTGGCAGCATCGATATTACTAAAATCTATAACGACATCCTTGCCGACTTCTAACGCTGGTATAATTTCCTTTGTTCTGATATCCCTGGCGATATCTTTATTTTCAGCGAATGGACCAACTTTTTTAAATAATTTAATATTTTTCATATAAATTTAGGCTTTTTGTATCTGGCTTTTTTCCTTTCTTTTATCGTTTTAGAATAAATATTTCTGATTAAGTCTAACAATTCTGAAAATTCCTTGGTTTCATTTAATGAAATGTCGATGCCAACGACGGTGCCTTGCCACAATGGAAATTTTTCTGATTTAGAGTGTCTATCTTGAAATGGGTCAGCAAATAGTTTGTTTAGCTTGTTGGGTCCACCTTTTAATAGCTTATACATTGCGTTCCCACTATAAATCATAAAAAAATCTTGATTTACCTTGGCTATGGTTTTAATAAAAAATAGCCCAGCGCCGGCGTTATCTTCTGTTCCACCTTCTTTTTTGGTTGTACCCGTAATTCCAGGGGTTAAGGCCAAGCGGATCGCTTCTAGGTGAGTATGGGCAATATGGGATTTGTTTATGGTCTTTTTTATTCCTACTCCAGTGTCGACAATTCCAATCGCAATACGGTTACTTTTTGGATAATACTGCGCCGAGACAATTGCCCCAGTCGGCGAAGCGGCATGCTCTATAACGTTTCTGACTAATTCGCTGACCACATATTTAATTGGATTAACCTGGGTCGGCTGAAGATGTAGAAGGGGAATCATTTCTTTAATAAAATACGACAGTTCTTCGGAATTTTTAATTTGAGTTAGTGGAATAAACCTACCCGCTGGTTCGTGCTCCGCTATTTTTATCCCTGATTTAATGCCTAAGAATCTAAATAGGCCCATTCTTTGTAAATAGTGGGCTGACTTGGCCGTCAGTGCTTCGCAAATAATATTTTTTGGCTTTATGGGAAGACCTAGCGCGGCGACCAAAGATAAAACCACCGGATGGACAGCAATCCAGAATTCATTAGCGGTAATTTTTAAAGTTTCTTTATCGCGAAAATCTATCCCCTCTAAAAAAGGGTCAATATTCCCAATAAAGGCGCTATTTGGTAAATAAATATTCATATCTATTTTATTTAATTCTACCGGGAATGGCAAAAAAAGTCAAACTACCGGGAATCCCGGCAAAACAGGCAATAATAAACAAGCGTGTTTTGCATCTTCACAATGCTTTAAATATAGCGCTTTGGACACATAAAATCCAGCCCGCCGTAGCGTTTAGAGCCTGAATATGCTAGTATCAAAGCATTAAACATTAAAATCAAAAATTATGATTAAACTATTGTTTACGATTCTGCTGGGGGTGTTATTGGCTTTTTTCGTGGGGCTGGGGATTGAGGCGTTTTATCCGACGGAGCAATATCCAGAAGGGCCAAATTCGGATATTCGGTATGAGAAACCTTTAAATCCAGATGGGTCGTTACAAATGACGCCAGAGGAGAAAGCGGCGGAAATAGAAACCCAAAAGAAATATGATGCGGAAATGAAAGATTTTCAGGCGCGCAGAGAGACGCATGCCCGCAATGTTTCAGCCATGGTCATCGCGGCGAGCATTATTTTCATGATTTTAAGTTTGACGATATTGCAAAAAGTGGCCAGTGTATTTCCGGATGGATTTTTGCTGGGCGCGATTTTGACGCTGATTTACGGCATCATCCGCGGATTTGAAAGCAGCGACAGTAAATTCCGTTTCATGTTGGTGGCGATCGGCCTGGTAGTCGCGCTGGTGCTGGGATATGTAAAGTTTATTCGAGGAAAGGAAAATGCCTTGAAGTAGGGCTTGACATTTTTGAGCGGAGTGCTAGGCTATCTGAATAGATGCAAACATATATTGTACTTTGAATTGGCTACCAAAAAACTCTAGAGGGTTAGGCGCGATTAGGCCAGGCGCGGTATCATCTTAATTTGATGAATGAATCTTGTTTGACGAGTTTTATTCACAAAAAAGATTAAGTACTTCATCGTCTTGGAGGAATTGGCCGTGGCAGACGGGTTTAATTTAGGCTTAATTTTTTTGGTAGTTAACGAAGAGGGGGACCGGTGGGCGTACAGCGCCTATTCGGTCCTTTTTTTATTGGGTAAAGAAAAAACGGGGCGTCATTGGACGTCCCGTTTTGGGGTAAATTCAGCTGGATGGTCGGATTAGCGTGGTTCGGTATATTCGTAGTGGATGAGTAAGCCATAGACGATGGGACCATTATTATCGTACGCACCATTAACAAGAGATTGGCTAACGATCTTTTTGCCAGTAAACTGATTTTGCCACTGGCGTTTTTTCTCGAGAAGATTGGCGATAGCGCGATCTTCTTCAAACAAAAGCTCTAATCGTGTTCCGTCGGCTTTAATGTAGACATTGCCCTGTCCGTCATCCCAAGCGCCGGGTAAAACATTTTCGCCGATGGGCGCGGCCGTGTTGAGGGTGGCCGGAGCGGGGTTGAGTGTTTCTTGTTTTTCACAGCCTGCGGCGAAAATCATCATAAGAATGATGACGATTAGGAAATGGATGGGTTTCATGTTTGCTCCTTGGTTTATTCTTTTTATTTATTGTTAAATTGTCAAAGCGCGAGGCGATTTGAACTTGGCGAGGGATTTACCTCGGTTTAAATCTTGGGAATTGTAGCTTATTTGAGAATAAAAGTCAATAGGTGGTGTGGGGGGGAGATTCAGGTCGTGATTGGGGGGGGTGGTCAGCGAATTGACTATCCCTATTTTTTATTTGCTGACAGCGCGGATGATGGCATAGCGGGCAAGAAATTTGAGAGGTGGGAAGATTTTGAGTAGGTTTTTGTCAAATTTTTGCAGGGCGCGGTTGAGTTTTCGCTTTTGAATTTCAAAATCGTG
>CAZJMI010000059.1:0-5317 GCA_964547305.1 uncultured Gammaproteobacteria bacterium | reverse complement strand
CTGTCGAGTTTTCCATAGTTTTGGGAAAACCGCCATATGTGTGTGCACATTACCCATGCATATTTACACTCCGTCCTGTTTATGATATCCTAAATTAACTTTAGGCCCTCGTAGCTTAATGGATAAAGCGACGGTCTTCGGAACCGTTGATGGGGGTTCGATTCCCTCCGGGGGCACCAGAATTACAGCTTGTTAGCGAAGGGGCTGTTTTTTGTTTGGATTGACAAGCGGCATAGGTGATGTTATAGGCGGGGTCTTTTGGGGTATTGACAAAGAATGGTAGATATGGTATGATGTAGGGGCAGTAAAGTAGAGTTCATTTAAAGACATATCAGCCCAGCCCGACGGGATAGTCGGGGACTCTAGGAGAGAGTTTGGGGAGATTTGCGGCGCGGAGCGTCCAAAAGCCTCATGAAAACCGGTTGCCGGAAAGCGGTCGGTGGATCTCTTCTTTAGTCTCGGTTTTTGACTGGGCTCTTGAGGATATCTACCGACCGTTTTTCGGTGGGAGATATTCGGGAGCCAAATGGTCGCGAGGTGGTTATGATTAATCCTTTTGCGGCCAGTTGGTTCCTTGCTATACAATGCTTGTTACGCGCAAGGAAGTCGATTTTTGAAAAGTAAAAAAGAAAAGTATCGCGCAAAGTCCCGCGCGATATGTAATCAAAAGGGCAAAAACCGCTTGAGGAGGCGGATGGAGATGAAAAAAGATAATAATAGCCATGGCAGTCGTAGTTGCGATTGTTGTCTTGCGGCGGGTGCCGAAGGATGTCTCGACCAGGGGTGTCCGGATTGCGCGGCTTATCGTTCGGGAATTCGGAAGGTGATGGCGTTCATCAGCCGGCACGAGCCGACTGCCGAACAGCGAACCCTCGCCGCTCAAGCGGGGTATCTACTCGAGCATGTCGGTGACATCGATGCGTTCAAAGGCGACATCGAGGGTGTTACGAAGGGTGGGTATACTGCCGCAGCGGTGGTACATCCATATCTCGCCTTGCGGATTGCCGGGTGGATGCCGGTGGGCGTTTTCCGCAATGTCCAGCGACCGCTTGCGGACGGTAGACCTACGTTCTTGTGTGACGGGTTGTTTATAATGAACATCTATCCCGATCCTATGGACGCGGTTCTTACGGCGGAAGTTCAGGAAGTGGTTTTGCCAGCGTAAACGACGAGCCGGCCAGGCGAATTGATAATAGGGAGAGCTCTACTTAGTAGTAAGTATCTCTCCTTTTCTTTTTCGCGAATTTAAAAAATGTGATATAATTCACGGGTAAGAAAAATTTTTGAACGGGATGCGGAATGTGGTTTTTTAAGGCGAAACAACCGAAAATATATTATCCGCCGGAGACATCCGGCGCAGAAGAGGGCGGGAGCAATCCGGTGGGTTTGTTGTCGCAGGCATTACGGGCGGTGTATAGTGAAAGTCCAGATTGGATGAATAAGCCACGAGAAGGGCAGCTGGCGGTGGATGTTTACCAAACGGAAGATGAGGTGGTAATTAAAACGGTGGTGGCGGGTGTGAAAATGGAAGATTTGGAAATTACCGTGGCAAATGACATGGTGACGATTCGCGGGCGGCGCGAGGACCCGGACGCGGTGCCGGCGGAAAACTACGTTTATCAAGAATGTTATTGGGGATGGTTTTCGCGGACGGTGGTGGTGCCGTGCGAAGTGTTGGAGAATCGCGCGCGAGCAGCTTTAAACGACGGAGTATTGAAGATAGTTCTACCAAAAAGGAAGGCGGGGGAGGAAATTGACGGACTTAAAGCAAGCTAATGAGCGGCGAGAAAATAACAATTTGGCAGAGGCTGAAAAATATAAGAGGGGCGCAGCCCAGTGGCCGCTATTGGTGGTTGGCGGGGGGCGTTTTGTTTTTGGGTTTGACGGCATTTGGGGCGAGTGGGTGGCTGGGGGCGCATTATCGTGAACGGATTTTTTCGGGTGTTAGAGTTGGGCAGTTGGAAGTGGGTGGGTTGACGTTGCAAGAGGCGGAGGTAGTGCTGGATGGATGGCAAAACAAATTAAATACGGATGGCATGGTGTTTGAGGCGCATAGTCAAGGGCAGACACATGAGGTTAAAGTATATCCGGTGATTATTTCACCGGCGGATCCCGATTTGACGCGGGAGGTTTTTAAATTTTCGGTGGTTGAAAATGCTCAATTGGCTTATCAAGTAGGAAGAAATGGGAACATATTGCAGAGAAGCTGGGATATTTTGACGGTGGCATTGAAAGGAAAAAAATTGAGGCCGCTTTATTCTTTAAGGGCGGAAGAATTGGAGCAGTTTTTGCGGGATTCATTGGGTGATTTGGAGCGGCCGGCAAAAAACGCCAGTTTGGGTTTTCAAAATAAAGATATTTATATTTACGCGGCGGAGAACGGTTTCGGTTTCGATTATGCCAAGGCGGTGCGAGAAGCTGACGCGGAGCTGGCAAATACGGGACAGCCACAGGTAGCGTTGGAATTGAAGGATATTAAAGCGGAAGTAAATAAGGAAGAGGCGCAGAATTGGCTGGAGGCAATTAGAAAAGCGGTGGAGCTGGGTGAGGTGAGTTTAAATTTTGAAAAACAGAGTTGGAAGGTGCCGGTGAAAACATGGGAGCAATGGCTAATATTTGAGCGTGAGGATGGGGATGTCAAAGTTGCCTTTGAACAAGAAAGGGCGGTGGAAGTTTTGGATAAAATCGCGGAGAAAATAGATCGGCCGGCCAAAGAGGCAAAATTTAAAATGGCCAATGGGAAGGTGGAGGAATTTCAGGCACAAAGTACGGGGCGTAGTTTGGAGCGCGTTGAGACTTTGAAGGTGTTGCGGAATAATATATTTAATAAAGGCGAAAAAGAAGCTGAAATAGCACTAGTGGAGACAGAGGCACCGGTGAGCTCGGGAAATGTGAATGAATTGGGAATTACAGAGTTGGTAGGTGTCGGGGAGTCTAATTTTGCCGGTAGTCCAAAGAATCGACGGGCGAATATAGCCGTGGGGGCAAAGAAAATCAATGGTTTGCTGATAGCTCCGGGGGATGAATTTTCTACTATCGGGAATTTGACACCAATCAATGCCGTGGGCGGTTATTTGCCGGAGTTAGTGATCAAGGGCAGTCGGACGGTGCCGGAATATGGTGGTGGATTATGCCAAATCGGGACTACAGTTTTTCGCGCGGCTTTGGATGCCGGTTTGCCGGTTACCGAGCGTCAAGAACATTCATATCGGGTGGTATATTACGAGCCGGCCGGTACGGACGCGACGATTTATGATCCGCATCCGGATATGAGATTTTTAAATGATACGGGGCATTATTTATTGTGGCAGACGCGGATTGAGGGCGATAACTTAATTTTTGAATTATGGGGAACAAAAGATGGTAGAGAGGTGACGGTTGTTAAGCCGAATATTTTTAATATTACCAGCCCCGGGCCGGCCAAAATGATAGAAAGTCCGGATATGGCGCCCGGGGAGAAAAAGTGTGTTGAGATGGCGCATAAAGGTGCCAGTACAACGCTCAAGCGGCAAGTTGTGTATCCGGAGGGTTCGGAAAGTGAAGATATCGATGAGGTTTATAGTAGTTTTTATCGGGCGTGGCCGCAGGTGTGTCTAGTGGGTCCGGGCGTGGTGACTTCCACTATCGATGGTGTTATAGGCACTAGTTCTATGGTGCCGGTGGTGACAAGCGGGCAGGACAATGCCAGTTCAACGCTTAATCCGTAGAAATTTTCAAACAAAAAATCCCCAGCTGGGGTCTGCACCCAAGAGAGTTTTTCAGAGGAGAGTTCTAGGCAAAGCCCGGAAAGGCCCTCCGAAAAACGCCCATGCTTGCCGTGGGTACAGAACGCAACGGGGGATTATTTACTCCTTGTTTTTAACTGAAGGACATCTTAGCATAGTTGATTTTTTTTGTCAATGGGTGGTAGTGGGGGGCTGTGCTATTTTATTTGCCAGCGCGACCTGCCTCGCCGCCAGCGCACTCAAATTTTCCGCTCTAAAGAGACGCTAACGCTACGGAAAATTTGAGCTGCCGGCTCGCGGTAGACCCGCTTGGCTCATAAAATAGCACAGCCCCCACTACTGTAGTTATAGCGCAGTTGGCTCAAGGCTGATCGGTGGGCGAATTTTGTTAATAACGTAGCCTTAAAATATTGCTGAATACGCGCGATTAAGGTAAAATGCGGTGTATATGGAAGAAGAACAGGAAAATTTATTAAATGAGGAAGATGTCCCGGATGATGGCCGTTGGGAGCTGACTTTGAGGCCGCGGTGGCTGCGAGAGTATATCGGGCAGCCAAAAATACGGCAGAATTTGGATATTTTTATTCAGGCGGCTAAATCCAGAGGTGAACCGCTGGAGCATATTTTATTGTACGGCGGGCCTGGGCTGGGGAAGACAAGTTTGGCTCACGTGATTGCTAATGAAATAGGAGCGCATATGCGGGTGACGACGGGACCGGCGATCGAGAAAGCTGGTGATTTGGCGGCAATTTTAAGTAATCTGGAGGAGGGGGATGTGCTGTTTGTGGATGAAATTCATCGTTTGCCACGGGTAGTGGAAGAGATTTTGTATCCGGCGATGGAAGATTTCGCTTTGGATATAGTGGTGGGACAAGGGCCAGCGGCGCGGACAGTACGCCTGGACCTGCCGAGATTCACTTTGATCGGGGCGACGACAAAATTGAGTCTGATGTCGGCACCGCTAAGAGACAGATTCGGGGTGGTTTATCATTTGGATTTTTATGATGATAATGAAATTGGAAAGATTTTGCGGCGGTCGGCGGATATTTTAAAACTGGAGATAGAAGGTGCGGCAGTGGGAGAACTGGCAACGCGGGCGCGACAGACGCCGAGAATCGCGAATCGACTGTTGCGGCGGGTGCGAGATTACGCGCAAGTGTATAATGAGGGTAAAATCAGCGGGGCGATGGCTTTGAAGGCAATGGATTTACTAGAAATCGATCCGTTGGGCATGGATAAAACTGATCGTTTGATTTTAAAGACTATTATTGATAAATTTGGTGGCGGGCCGGTGGGTTTGAATACGATAGCGGCCAGTATCGCGGAGGAAATTAGCGCGATTGAGAATATCTATGAGCCATTTTTGCTGCAAAAAGGATTTTTGGAACGTACGACGCGAGGACGGAAGGCGACGCGGCTGGCGTGGGAATATTTGGATGATGAAAAACGCGCGAACAGAGAGTAAAATGAAATTAAGTGATTTTGATTACAATTTGCCAGAGGAATTGATAGCGCAGGAATCATGTCGGCCGCGCGATCATTCACGGTTATTGGTTTTGCGGCGCGCGGCCGGCGGAAAGAGGGCGGGCATA
>CAZJMI010000058.1:0-5353 GCA_964547305.1 uncultured Gammaproteobacteria bacterium | reverse complement strand
TAGGTTCGAATCCTACTGGGCGTACCAAATCGTTGTGTTTATGTCCAAACCCCTCTTCAAAATCCTCGCCGCGCCTCTGGCGGTTTTTTTGTTAAATGTTCTACTAATTATAATTTTCAATATCGCCATCACTTGGCCAGATTATGATATCCCCATGCATATTCTCGGCGGCGCCTCCATCGACATTTCTGCCCTTTTACTGCTGAAATTTTACGCGCCAAAAAATAAAATCGCTCTCCCGCGCGGACTAGCCATAATTTTTATTTTAGGACTAGTCACTGTCGCCGCCGTCTGGTACGAATTCGCCGAATATCTAGTAGATTACTACAAACTTTTACCGTTACCTATGCAATTCGGTTTAACTGACACCGTGGGCGATTTATTTTTCGGCACCCTGGGAGGCTTACTGATCTCCAGCTGGTATTTTTTCCACCCACTTAAAAACTCTGACTCTTGAACTATGCCATATAACTGGGATGACTACGGCCAAGAACGCCTTCTGTCCCGCAACAAACTCCTACTCCCCCACCACCGCCAAGCTCACAACTTGCTTTTGGCTTATTTAGCCGAAATTGACCCTTCCGCCCAAATTTTAGATATCGGCTGTGGCGACGGTTTTTATTTAGAAATGTTAAGAAATTTAGGCTTCACCAATATACTAGGCATTGACCCTTCAAATACACAACTCGCCAAGGCTCGCGCCAAAAACTTACCAGTCTCTCTCGGCCAAATAGAAGGCCTGGCCACGCCCACCCATCCCCTTTGCCGAAAACAATACGACGTCGTACTACTCTGGGATCTCATAGAACACTTAGAAGATCCAACCACCGCCCTGCAAACTGTCCACCGCCTGCTCAAGCCCGGCGGCTGTTGTTTCATCAACACCGTAGTTTGCGATTCCATCCACGCCCGCCTCTCGCGCCTGCTTAAAAAACAAAATCGCCTGCGACAAACGCAGGCTATCGATGCTTCTCATATCCAACCCTTCACCAAGAAAGCTATCATCAATTTACTCACCGGCCAAGGTTTCGAAATTTTATGCGCGAAACGCTGTGGCAATCGCTGGCCCTATTTCAGTAAACATAACTGGCACTGGCTTTCTTCTTGGACGCTATTTGGCACCTGCGGAGATATCTTGACTATCGCCTGTCAAAAACCAACTCCCTAAGTCCCGCCGAAACACTTTTCCAATTCTCCCAACTCCCGCCAACGCGTTTCTATTTCCTCTTGCAGTCTCTGTACCACCCCCGCGTTTTCCGGTTTCAGCAAATGCTGAAATCTTTTTTGTGTTTTAATAAATTCCGTTATCGGCAAAGCCTGACTCGGCTGATAATTTATTTTGTAACGTCCATTTTCTATCTCGTACAGCGGCCAGAATCTGGTCTCCACCGCCAGCCGCGCCACCTCCAAAGTCATGGCCGGCGGAAACTTCCAATTGGCCACACACGGTGAAAATACATTGATAAACGCTGGCCCATCCGCCGCAAAAGCTTTTTGCGCCTTTTGGTACAAATCCAGCCAATTGAACACCGACGCCTGTGCTACATATGGTATATTGTGCGCCGCCACAATTTTCATCAAATCCTTACGCCCTTGTTCCTTACCGCTACTTGCCGCACCGACTGGCGTCGTACTAGTCGCCGCCCCCAATGGCGTAGCCGAAGACCTTTGACCCCCGGTATTCATATATCCTTCATTGTCATAACACACATACACGAATTTTTGCCCTCTTTCCAGCGCGCCCGACAGCGACTGTAGGCCTATATCATATGTCCCGCCGTCCCCACCAAAAGCCAAAAACTTAATTTCCTTATCTATTTTCCCGCGTTTCTTCAGCGCCCGATACGCCGCCTCCACTCCGCAAATTGTCGCCGCCGCGTTCTCAAACGCATTATGAATCCACGGCACGTTCCAAGAAGTAAAAGGATAAATCGTGGTTGTCACCTCCGAACACGAAGTCGCGTTAGCCACTACCAACTCACTGTCGCAAGCCGCCATCACCGTGCGCATAATAATTGCAATCGGACAACCAGCGCAAGTTCGATGCCCCGGTGCTAACCGATTGGAATGATTGATTTTTGCAATAATTTCTTTAGGATCTGTCATTTTTAAGTTCTTAAGCCTAAATAGCGTTCACTGGAGTCATTTTTGCCTCGCCGCGCGTTGGTAAAGACCTCTTCTACGTCCGCTGGATACAAATCACGGCCTCCGATACCATAAATATAGTTCAACTGCCGTGGTGGCTCACTCAATTCGCTCAAGGCCGTCTGTACATCCCCAGCCAAAGGCGCCCGCGCGCCCAAAGACATGCTCCGATCCAAAACTGCCACGCTCTCTACTCCCGCCAAAATTTTGGCCACCTCCTGATACTGAAACGGCCTATACAATCGAATTTTCAAAAGTCCCACCGGCCAGTCTCGCTCCCGCAATTTATCTATCGTTTCTTTGATTGTTCCTGCCGCCGAGCCCATCACTACGATTATATACTTAGCCCCGTCCATCCGATATTTCTCACACCATTCATAATTTTGTCCAAACACATTTTTAAAATCTCCTGCCGCCTCCCTAAACGCCACCGGCACTTGCGACATAGCTTTTTGCTGCTGATATTTTATTTCAAAAAAATAATTCGGCAATGCCAACGGACCATAGCTTACCGGTTTTTCCGTATTCAAAAGCCCAAACTCTGCCTCCCTTTCGCCCAAAACGCTCCTCACCGCCGCATCATCATAAATTTCCACCGGCTCCACATTATGTGAAGTGAAAAATCCATCCATTCCCACCATCACCGGCAGCAATACTTTTTTATTCTCCGCCAGCCGCACTGCCAACAAATTTAATTCATACGCTTCTCGTGCTGTCTCACAAAATATCTGTATCCAACCGGCCTCACGCAACCCCATCATATCCGAATGATCGCCGTGAATATTGATCGGTGCCGCCAAGGCTCTGTTGGCCACTGCCATCACTATCGGCAAACGTAAACCGGAAGCTATCCACAAAATCTCGGCCATATACGCCAAGCCTTGCGATGAAGTCGCTGTCAGCGCCCGTACGCCGGCCGCCGACGCGCCCACCACCACGCTCAAAGCCGAATGCTCTGACTCCGCCAATACCAGTTCGCTGTCCACCTTACCAGCGGCCTTAATTTTCGCGAAACCCTCGATAATCGGAGTCTGCGGCGTAATCGGATAAGCACAAGCTACTTCTGGATTTATCTGCCGCCAGGCTTCGGCCACCGCCGCGCCACCCGTCAACGCCTGAAAAGCCTGAAAATTATTTTTATTTTCTGCCATCATATCTTTTCCTCCTCTGCCACCATGTTTATGGCTTTCACCGGACAAATTTGCGCGCAAATACCACACCCTTTGCAAAAATTTAAATTCGTCTCCCCGCGTTTGCCATCGGACGCCGGAATCGCATTTTCCGGACACGCCTGCACACAGCGCAAACACTGTACGCATTTGCCTGCTAAATATTTCGGCCTTGAACTACGCCAATTACCAGTCGGCATTTTCGTACTGCTGTCTTCGCGCGACGATAAAACTCCACCCAGTTTCAGCTCCCCTGATTTTTTTAGCTTCTCCGACATGCCGCTATTGTTTTATACTGATAACCCGCCGCCAATGCGGCGATATTTTTTTCCACCAAATCGGAATTTTTTGCGCCCAACACTCGCCGCAAAACTTCTTCCAAAGATTCTCGTTTGACTATTTTCATCGTTCTAATCAAAAACCCTAACAGCGTCGTATTAACTTGATTTACTCCCAATACTTTAAGTGCCATTTCCGTCGCCGGCATGCTATATAAATCCCCCGACCAAAAATATTTCTTTTGCAAATCCGCGCACGCCAATCTTGAATTAATCACCAATATAGTATCCGCTCCCGCCCCCGCGTCAAACGGCTCGCTATCCAATAGACTCGGGTCCAGCACTATCACCACGTCCGGTTTCACAATCGGATAATGTGCACGAATTTCCTTATCATCTATCCGACAATAAGCTATCACTGGTGCGCCAGTCCGTTCTGGCCCATATTCCGGGAAGGCCTGCGCGTATTTCCCATCCATCAAAGCTGCCTCGGCCAACAACTGGGTCGCCAATTTAGCGCCCTGTCCCGCGCGACCATGAATTCTAACCTCAAACATTAAATTATACTTTAAACTGCTTCTTCCACATGAATACATTGCGTCGGACAACCATCGACCGCCGCTTGATTGCAACCGACTTCTTCCACTTCAGCCGCTACTGGCAGCGCCTTGCCATCCGCGTCCATTTTCCAATTAGCCGGACAAACACTGACACACGCGCCACAGCCAATACATTTTTCGTGTTCTTGAGTGATTTTGAATTTCGCCATGATTTTTTGTTACTGATTATTATCTAATTTTAGCACATTTTAGACCTTCTATCCAAGCCACTAAATCGTTAGCCTAATTAATTCTATTACCGCCCAAGTTAGCACCAAGAATAAAATCGAATACAACGGCACAAAAACAATCTTCATTTTATCTTTCGGGTGAAAAGACCATACCGAATATCCAAACGCTTTTAGCCGTACAAACAACTCTCTATCCGCCTTCTTGACTCTCTTCAATAACCCACAAATAATGAGCACTAAAAGCGGTATAAAATATATCAACAACGGCAATAGACTGGCAACTGTAAGCCTTCCAAAATCGGAATATGAATACGCGCCACCAAAACCAATCGGCAAAATTACCAACAATAACAGGCAAAGCAAAAACGGCAAATCAATAAAAAACAGAATCACGGCCAATTTCCTTCTCCAAAAATATCCTTTGCTTTTTATTTCCGCCAACAATGCCTCCGTGCCCACGATTTTTTCTTTTGTTTGCTCAAATACTGTCACTATCATCAGGCCAACAATCGACAAGATATTAGATAAACCCAACATTGCCAGCTTGCCCCACTTTTTCCTCAAATCCTCAAAAACTATCCAGCCAGTCGCTATGCCCGCCAACATCGAAATAATGATCAACAACAATATCGCGCTTACCACCGAATATTTAGCAAAAAATAGCGTGTAATAGGTTTTCAATGGTGTGGTTTTTTTAATCCACAAATCATCGGTCAAAAATTTTGACGGTGCGGTGATAGTTATTTTAGTATATTTAATATCTTTACTCCCAGTACTCAAAAATCTGTCCGCATCGTCAAAAAATTCATAATAGCCCTTGGCATAAATTCCCACACGCCCCGTGCCTTTTGTCCGTCGATAATTTGCTTTAGTATCGCCATCCACATAATATTCTGTCTCCGTATAACGAGCGATATCTTTAAATAATTGCGGAGTAACGTGTCCAACCACCCTAATAGTCGCCGGCACAA
>CAZJMI010000057.1:0-5451 GCA_964547305.1 uncultured Gammaproteobacteria bacterium | reverse complement strand
CTACGGGCACGGGGGTTTCGGGATTTTTGTTGAAAAACAGCTTGGAATAGATTTTTTGCTCCCAAGGTGAGACATGGTTGAAAAAATCCAAGTGGTGAAAGACATCAAACAAGATATACCAAACTGTCGCGGGACCGACGCCGTAAAGTGCCAGCAGGGCGTTCATTTGCGTTTCGCGGTCTTGCTGGCGGAGGGTGGTTTCGTCAATCAGTCCGGCGGCAAACTGCTCGTCTATTTTTTTGATGGATTTGGCGCGGTAGCCGACTTTCAAGGCGCGCAAAGCTTCTTCAGTGGTTTTACTCAAGCCGCCCTCATTCCAAAAGCACCAGAGTTTGCGGCGGTCAAATTCTACCAGCGAGCCGTAATTTTCCAGGAGGGCTTGAAACATCTGCATACTGCGGCGCACAGAGGCGTTTTGCAGGACAATGCCGACGATTAAGTATTGATACAGTGAGCTGGGTTGCCCCGGACGCATGCCACGCCATTTTTTGATGATGGGACCCAGGAGTTTGTCGTCTTTGAATCGGGCGTAAAAGGGGAGTAGGTCAAAATCAAAGTTGTAGAGGTATTTGATTTCAGTCACCAAGGAGGTGATAAATTCCGGCTGGGGCTTGTTTTGGGCGTAAATTTTAATCTCTACCAGGGGTTTGGCGACCGTGCCGCGATTGATAATCTTGAGACCCAGTTTCACGCCCCGCCAATTCCAAGTTTGCCAACGGATGCCGGTCTGCCAGAGATTGTCCCCGGTGGTGAAGTGGTCCGGCTTGTGGAAGGTGGAATCAAAAGCAAAAGGCGCCAAGGGTTTGACGGAGATAGTGGCTTGCAGTTTTAGTTTGGTGGGGGAGGGCATAAAAAACCGCTATTGTTTGTTAAGTATTTTCATTAACTTATCAAACATATAAATCTTATTTCTCTTTTGTTTTGGATTAGCTTCTTTTAAAATTCCAGTTTCCACAAATTTAGCGATTAAACTGAAAAATGTCTGTGTATTTTTAATTTTTATATGCTTTCGCATACTGGCGGTAGTGAAAATTGGTCGTACGAAAATAGCATCCAATAAATATGGAGCGTATGCAGAATTGATTTCCATGATTTGTTCTTTAAGCTCCTGATGTAATTTCAGAATTGAGCGGCCGGCTTCTTCTGTTTTTTGTGCTTGAATAGCCAGGGCGTTTAAGAAAAATTTAATCCAATTTTCCCAATCGTTATTTTCGCTAACGTTTCGGAGCAGTCCATAATAATCTTGCCGATGTTCTTCAAAAAATTCGCTTAGATATAAAAACGGGTGCGAAAGAAATTTTTTATCGTATAGAAATAATGAAATTATCAAGCGGCCGATGCGACCATTGCCATCAAGAAAAGGATGGATTGCTTCAAACTGATAATGCGCTATGGCAATTTGTACTAATTTGTCTTTTTCTTCGTCGGAATTTAAATATTTTTCTAAGTCGGAGAATAGCGGGATGATTTCATTGGCTACCGGTGGAATATATGACGCTTCGGAAATATCAGCTCCAGGCGTACCAATATAAACCTGAATTTTTCGGAATTCACCGGGTGCCTTGTTGGCGCCTCTGCCTGATTTTAATAAAGTTGCGTGAATTTTTTTAATCAAGTTTTCTGACAAAGGTAATATTTTTAAGCGCTTTATTCCAATGTCTAACGCTTTGCGATAGTTTATAATTTCGTTGATATCCAGTTTTTTTCTATCGCTTTCGGTTTTATCATCTCCGGCTTCGTATTTCAAAACTTCGTCAAGCGTAGCTTGTGTGCCTTCGATTTGAGAACTCAAAACTGCCTCCTTGGTCTGTAAAGTACGGCTAAGTAGGCTAGGATTAGGCAAAGCACTTAATAGCGCGTTCAAACTGGCAATGGCGCGGTGCGCTTTGGTTATATGCCCAATTAGTGGATCATAATCTATTTTTGGTGGCAATTTTGACGGAATGAAAGGTTTTTTAGTCATTTTGTTGATTAGAATAAGGGTTGTTCTTATTCCAGTGGTTAGAATAAGCTATTAAGTTATTCTAATAATACCATATATATTAGAATAAGGCAATATGCAATTTTAGAAATGGCATTTAAGTCGCTGGTATATTAAGTATTATACCCCGACCTCCTTTTCCAGCCAAGGGTTTGACGGAGACGGTGGCTTGCAGTTTTAGTTTGGTGGGGGAGGGCATTTTGGGTAGTCTTGCGGGCAAGAGTATCATTTAGCGTAGTCTCATATAACTACATAAGTGAGACTACTAAATTTAGTAGTCTCATCGGTGATATTATATGTTTTTAATGTAGTTTCTTAGTCAGATCGTATATATTTTTACCAAGATATTTTGTCCATTTTTGTATATCTTTCTCGCTCCAATTAAATTTATTTTGTTCTAATCTAGATATAACTTCATTTATTATTGGAATACTTTCTCCACTATTTTTGTATTCTTCAATTTTTTCTTTTAGATTTTTATTTCCAGCTTTGGAATTATCTATTTTAGACAGTGGCATTATATTTCCAATTGAATGTAAAAGATCATCATCTAAATTGCCCCCATGTTGTTTTTGAGGGTTGATATGCTCTAAATTTGCTTCTGTAGATTCAAAATTTAAAATAGTAGCACCGTTACTGTTGGATTCATGTATTTTATAAAATACGTACCTTATAGCATCTTTTTTCTTTAGATACGACAATTCATAAAAATTTTCTAAAAATTCAGCTTCTCCTGGGAATAATTCTTCTAGTTTTCTTATAAATTGATTATGTATTGTTCCTATTTTATTTTGATCTTTTTTGTTAACTTTTTCAAATTCTTCTGCAAATTTTCCATACAATTTCTCTACTTTATTTGCCTGTTTTTTTGATATTACCGAGTATGCAAAATGAAATTTTTCAGTTGCTTCAATAATATTTTTTATTTTTTTTGAATCTAGCTTATTTCTAATGATAGATAGGAATAATATATATGATTGGGTTATACCAAATATCCTTAGGAACTTTAAAGAAACTAAAATTCTTTTGTTGTATTTAGATTCTTGAGTCCAATTAGTTTCTACTAAATCAAAAAATGTTTTGAATAATTTTGCGTTTTCTAGCAATTTTTGCGCAACATCCTTATAGCCTTTTTCTTGTATATATTGCTTGAATTTAGAAAAAATTGTTTTAGAAGTAGCAAATTTGCTCCCACCGTAATAAGAGTGCCAAAAAAACTTTAAAAATGATTCAGTATTGACTTTAACACCGCTAGAATCTTCTATATTATTTGTCATTTCTGTCCATATTTTTTTCATCCAATCAAGGTCGTCGACTGCACTGGCCGATTTATAAAATAAATTTTTTAATAAATCTATATTTCCCAATTCCTGTCCTCTTGCATTTACAATTTCAAAAGCTGTGTATGCCTCTTCATCTTTGTCTACGTAAATTGCCACTATCTTCATATCGTCTAATCTTGTCATTAAATTATTTAAAAAGGTAGTTTTGTTATCAACCTCTTTTAAATTAGAATTTACTAGTTCTGCTAATTTAAGATAATTTTTATAGATATTAAATTTTGTTAGCTCTTTTTTCTTGGGCGGTTTAATATTTTTAATTAATTCTTTGTTTGTTAGAATATGTTTTTCAAAAAAATCTCTTTGATCTTCCCAAACTTTTAATATTACGCCCACAGCATCGCCTAAATGATTCGTATCTATTAGGCGATTTTTTGTTGTATGATAAAAATTATCTAACTGAGTTTTCGTTTTTTCGCTACATTTCTTTTGTTTACTAATATTATGGGAGACATCTCTTAAAACTGCTATTAATATTGCAGTGGTTATAAATCTTTGTTGCCCATCAACTATATCGTATTCAAACTCATGTTTCTGAAAAATAAATGATCCTAAAAATGGTAAATTTACTTCATTGTTATTCAGTAAATCATTAAAATATTCTTCTGCCCTATCTTCATTCCAAACATACGGTCTCTGGTAGTCTGGAATAACAAATTTATCCGCCCCTGCATTTGTTGTAAAAATGTCTTTAATTTTTTTCTCTTCTATTTTCATATATTTTTTAAATAAATTAAAATTTATAAATATTTTATTTCTACCCCAACCCCACCATCTGTCTCACCTCCGCCAAATTCTTTTGCGCGATGAGGCGTGCCTTTTTCCCGCCGGCTGCCAAAACTTCGCGCACGCGCGCGGGGTCTGCGGTCAGTTGGGCGTATTTTTCTTGAATCGGCGCTAAAAATTCGCCTAGTGCCTCCGCCAAGGCTGTTTTCAGCTCGCTGTATGGCAGGTCGCCGGCTTGGGCGCGTTTGAGATAGTCCGCGCCCTTTTTGGCATCAATGGCGCTAAAGATAGCTAGCAGGTTTTCCGTGCCGGGTCCGATTTTGCCATCCGCGCCGGTGTCGGTGACGGCTTTTGAGATTTTTTGTTTGATGACTTCTGGCTCGTCCAAAATGGAAATATATGATTTGGCGCCATGGCTCTTGCTCATCTTTTTGCTGGGGTCGGTGAGCGACATCAGGCGGGCGGTGTGGGTCAGTAGGGGCTTGGGCTCGGCGAAAAGCTCCCCGAATTTATGATTGAATTTACGTGCCAGTAAGCGCGACATTTCTATGTGTTGTAATTGGTCTTCGCCCACTGGTACGGCTTGGGTGTGATAGAGCAAAATATCCGCCGCTTGCAGAACGGGGTAGTCAAAAAGTCCGGCGTTGACATTATTGGCTTGGTCTTGGGATTTGTCTTTGAATTGGGTCATGCGTTCCAGCTCGGCGATGGGCGTGATGGTGTTCAAAATCCAAGCCAATTCGGTATGCTCGGGCACATCTGATTGCACAAAGAAAGTCACTTGTTCGGGGTCAACGCCGCAAGCCAGCAGGAGGGTCGCCATTTTGAGGGTGTTGGCGCGCAATTCGTCACCAAAAGTCTCGCCGCTCAAGGCGTGGTAGTCCACGATGCAATAAAAACAATCGTTTTCTTTTTGATTTTGCAGATTGACCCAGTTTTGAATCGCGCCAAAGTAATTACCGATGTGGAGTTCGCCGCTGGGCTGAATACCGGAAAAGATTCTTTTGGACATAAGATTGAATTAAATAGTAATGAGGACTAGATGGTGATGATGACGGGCAGGATCATCGGTTTGCGATGAGTCTTGCTGAAGAGGAATTGGCTGATTTTTTCGCGGACTTCGCTTTTGAGATTGTTGGCGTTTTCGGAGTTGGCGGGGTCGCTCAATTCCTTTATGATTTTTTTGACTTTTTGGCGGGTGTTGTCTATGAGCTCTTTGTTTTCTTTCATATAGACAAAGCCGCGGGAGATGATATCTGGACTGCCGATGAGGCGGCCGTCTTTTTTGCCAATGGCGGCGATGAGTACTACCATGCCATCAGCGGCCATGGAGCGACGATCTTTGAGAACGATTTCGCTGATGTCACCGATACCTAGACCATCTACCATGACGTAGTCGGTGGG
>CAZJMI010000056.1:0-5492 GCA_964547305.1 uncultured Gammaproteobacteria bacterium | reverse complement strand
AGGTCAAGAGCGCCTGCCTAATCGCCACCGGATTTTGGTCCTCAATCGGGATACTTAATTGCCCGCGCAATGTGTTTCTAGGGTTTAAATACAGCCGCTTTGCTCTCGGCGGGTCGTAAATCAGCCAAAAATCCCGTAAATCCTCATAAGGCCACAATTTGTCATCTATCAATACTCCGTCCTCGGTGATAGCTATTTCTCCCTCTTCCGCGTCGCCCTTATCCAGCAGCAAAAAAATCACCGTAGTCAAAATGATTATCAGCACAAAGAGAAAATTACGGCTTATAATCGCGTAAGTCAAGAGCCCGACTACTACCAAGCCGGCCCATAAGTACCACCAGCGCCCGCGTTCGTGCTTTACCACGCGCGGGAATTTCCATTGGGCGTAAATTTCCCCGTAGGGATTTGTCTCCTGCTCGCTCATTTTTTCATATTCAAAAAGCCACTATACTCTAGCATATTTTTTTTGGCGCGGCAATTGACAATCTCCCCCGCAAGCCGTAGAATAAAGCCAATTGCATTACGGAGAGGTGGCTGAGCGGTCGAAAGCAGCACACTGCTAATGTGTTGAGCTCGTAAGGGCTCCCAGGGTTCGAATCCCTGCCTCTCCGCCAAAGAAAAATCAGCCCCACGCTGTTTTTATTTTTTTAAAAAAACCATTGTCCCCGCTGCCTATTTTATATTATAATGTTGTTATATATTATTATTAAAATAAAACTATGCAAAAACTCAATGTGAAAGCGTTTACTTTGGCCTGGGGCACTTCCTTCGGCCTTTATTTCCTTTTCCTGGGCTGGGTGGCCATGTTCGGCTGGGGCGACAAAATAGTGGAGACTATATCCACCTTCTATATCGGCTACGCGCCTACTTTTTGGGGCGCTATCATTGGTGGTATTTGGGCGTTTTTTGACGGCGCCATCGGCGGCCTGATAATCGCGCTGTTCTACAACGCCTTTGTCAAAGAAAAATAAACCACGTATTTCCCGCGCAAACAAAAACCGCCCTTTAACAAGAGCGGCTTTTGTTTTAGACTACACTGTTTTAGACAGCGGGAGTCTCGGGGGCTGCTGGAGCCTCTGGGGTCGCAGGAGCCTCTGGGGCTACTGGAGTTTCTGTCACCGGAGCTTCCGGTGTGGCCGGCGTCTCTTCCGCAACTTCCACCAAGGGAACGTTGCAGGTCGGGCACGGGCCAGGCTCGGTAGCAGTGTACTCACATGTTGGACACTTATAAGTCATGGTTTTCAAATTAATGATAGACTTGCATTAGTATTAAGGCTTACGACTATCGCCCAGGTCTCTATACTACCTTATTTGGACGAATGTGTCAAAAAAAAATAATTTTTTAGTTTTTTAAACCACCCACAGCGCCATTGACAATAATGGAATACTTTGTTATACTGGCACAAACCAACAACAATTTTAAAGGAGGCTCAACTCATGCGAAGAGTCATCATTGTTCTATCTATCTGCGCCATGGCGCTATTCCTAACCGGTTGTCGGGAGGTTAAGGAAGAATTTTCTGACACTCTGCACGAAGATGCAGTGGTCTCCGACGCGGTTTACACCCCATCTCGACACGATACCCAGCTCGATTACACTGCGACCGATGTCGGTCCCGTCGGCATTGGATACGGTGGCGATATCGGCATCCGAGTCGGCGGCGGCCTGCAAATCAATACCGTAGAAGTGCCCGAGAAGTTCGCGGTAGTATTCAAATGTCAACACGGGCAGTTCATTGTCACCAAGAAAAACGTCTATGACAACCTGAAAGATCACATAGGCGAAACGGTAGACGTGGCCTACCGCGAGGTTTATCGGGCGGTATACGACACGAAAGATAATGAAAGAATCCTTATCAGTCGTGCGCTGGTGGACTACGATTTTCTCACCGCCACACTCGAGTAAGGTACGACACGACAAATATCCTATCCGATGGGGGGTTTTACGAAACTCCCCATTTTTTATAAATTTTGCCCCGCCTGCCCTCCTTGTAAAATCGCCCCGTTTGGGATATAGTGAAAATTGCCAAGCCCCCGTAGTTTAGTGGATAGAACATAAGATTCCGGATCTTAGGACGTAGGTTCGATTCCTACCGGGGGTACCAGGAATTTCAAAATTTATTTAGTGGAAGGGTGCCGGAGTGGTCGATCGGGACGGTCTTGAAAACCGTTGTGTCGCAAGATACCGTGGGTTCGAATCCCACCCCTTCCGCCAAAGAAATGTATCCCGCTTATGGCGGGATATATTTCTTTGTTGGGTGTGAAAAGAATCCACCATAGCCAAAGTTTATTTTTTCGTGATTTCAATCGCTTTCCCGTCAATTATGGCTGTGGAAATTTTTTTATACGCGGAGGAGATAATTCTTTGAAAAGTACTCTGCGAAGTATTCATTTTCTTGGCGCAATCTATTTGCTGCAAATCTTCCACATTTTTAAGTCGCAAAGCTTCGGCCTCCTCGAGGGTTAGTTTTATAACCTCTAAAAATTTCATTGGCACGCCCCGCGGCTTGAAGTAAGTCACGTTGGGACTGAATTTAATTTTTCGGCAAAGTCTTGGTCGTGGCATATATAGATTGATTATTTATAGCATTCGTGGTAATTTCTTATTGAAAGAAGGTCACCCGGCCCTCCGTTTTCCGCGAAAGGCCGGTCCCTAGACCTTCTTTTACTTTTGCAGCTTGGCCAGAGCGATTTTTTCCTCTTTAATCGCCGCTAACTGCTCCTCGAGAATTTCTTCCTCGTTTTCCAGGGCGGCCATTTCGTTTTTGGGAGAAATGAATCTTCCACTACCGAAACCATAACCACCTCGGCAGCCCCAACCTCGTTGGGCGCCACCTCCGCAAGGACCAAATCCGCGTCCTGTCATAGGACCTTGACCTGCTGGGCCTGTTCTATCTAATTTTGGCATATTCTTAATATTAGTACTTATTAATATTTACCGACAGCCCCGACCTTTTAAATATGAACCATCTGTATCGAGTATATACCCATAATAATTTCTTGTCAAGCAATTCACTTGTTTAACATCAAAATCTCGCTGCCCACCACCCAACCCCCTGTAAATATCACACTTTTTGCGCGCGGAGCCAGTAGTTATCCCCAACCCGTTGACTTTATTTTTGATTTATGGTATACTTATATCCGTAAGTTGCTCTCGTGTTTTAGCTTCAGATTTAATCCCTCGGGAAGGTCAGAAGTTAAAGAGAGTAAGGAAGGTCGTCTTACGTTTACATCTAAACAAGTTTACAACAAACATGGCTACTAAATTGTTTGTGGGCAATTTGTCTTATACCACTACCGACGCTACTATGAAGGCCGCCTTCGAGGCTGTAGGTACTGTGGTTTCGGCTTCTGTCATTTCTGATAGAATGTCCGGTCGCTCAAAGGGTTTCGGCTTCGTGGAAATGTCCACTGAAGAGGAAGCTCAAAAAGCCGTCGCCACCTTAAATGGCGCCGAATTGGATGGTCGCAACATCACTGTTGCTGAAGCCCGTCCGATGACCGAACGTCCTCAAAGAGACGACTTTCGTTCTAGACAATAATTTTCCCTCGATAAAAACCAAAAAGCGCCTGCGTGGCGCTTTTTGGTTTATGCACATTTTATTTAAATTTTTTTGGTGCTATAATTAAAACAGTTAATTTTTTTAAATTAAAATTTTATGCCAGTCAAAAAAAAGAAGGGGACTAATCATGATCGTTTTTTCGGGCGCTTCATCATCTACGCGCTCATCATCATCGGGCTTTTGGCTATCTTTTGCCAAATTCCCACGACTCGAAATCAAGCCGTCCAAACTGTGCCTACATCCGCCTCAACTTATCGCGCTGTTTTCTTGGATAACGGCGAAGTTTATTTCGGCCTCCTGCAAAATAATTCCGGCGCCTATTTACGCCTCACCGATGTCTATTATCTCAAAGTTAATTCTGTCGCCGCCACTTCCAGCGCCCAGTCGGGTGTTCAGCTTATGAAACTCGGCACAGAGCTTCATCAGCCCAAAAATTATTTGGATATCAATCGCCAACACGTGCTCTTCATTCAAGAACTTTCCGCCGATTCAGCCATTCTTAATCTGATGCAAAATTACGAGCAAATAAAAAGCAGTTTTTCCGCCCCCGAATCATTGCCTGTCGTTGAAGATACTACTACCACACCGGATACATCAGATGAAGATCTGTTAGAAGAATAATTTAGCGTCGCCGTATTTAATTCAGTCGTATGCCAAAGCCCCGCCACCGAAAATCAATCAATTGGCTCCTCACATCGATCACCGCGCTTGTTGTTATCGCGCTCGCCTTTTTAATCTACCGGCTTTTTATTTATCGTCCGCCCCTTGTGCCCGAGTTTGTGCTCAATGGAGTCATGCGCCAAATCCCCGCCACCCCCGAGCCGCTTTCGTCTGTCTCGGTCACCTGGTTAGACAAAAATAGCGCTGGCCAGACTTATTCCGCGCGCGGCCTGCGCTGGGATGGTCCCGCCTCGGAACTCAACCCCATTTGGGAAACTATTGGTGATTATTTCCGCGAGATCAAATTTAAATCCGATGAAAATAATATCTCTGTAGGCACACTGGAGAGCACCGTCTCTTTTCAGTCCCGCAATGTCGCCTGTTTACTCAAAATATCACTGGCCGGTCCCGACGAAAGTCTAGGCATTGAAGACCTCCTGCAACGAACTGATGCACCGCAAATTGTTGAAGTTCTATGTTTTAGTTTGAAATAATTCTCCCCCACCATGCCCGTTAAACCCCTCCGCCTCTATTCTTGGAATGTGAATGGTATCCGTGCCTGCCTGCGTCACGGCTTTTTGGATTGGTTGCGTAAAACCCAACCCGACGTCCTATGTCTGCAAGAAATTAAAGCTGACGCCGACGTTTTTCCCAAAGAATTGCACGATGAGACGGGTTATCATCTCTATTTATCTCATGCCGACAAAAAAGGTTACGCCGGTGTCGCCGTCCTCACCAAAACCAAGCCCCTCAAAGTTATAGACAAACTCGGCGTAGATAAATTTGACCACGAAGGTCGCTTCCTGCTCCTTGAATTTGAAAAATTTTATCTCTGTAATACGTATTTCCCCAACTCTCAACCGGAACTCGTGCGCTTGGATTTTAAACAAGAATTCAACGCCGCTTATTTAAAACTCATTCAAAAATTCAAAGATAAGCCCGTAATTCTCACCGGCGATTTCAATGTTGCTCATCAAGAAATTGACCTCGCCCGTCCCAAAGCCAACACCCACAACGCTGGCTTTACGCTAGAAGAGCGCGCCTTTGTCACTAACCTCATCTCTGCCGGCTGGATTGATACCTTTCGCGAGCTTCACCCACAAACCGTCAGATATTCTTGGTTTTCCTATCGCTTCGGTGCCCGCGAGAAAAATCTTGGTTGGCGCATTGATTATTTCTTTGTGCCTGCCAAACTTCGCGCCAAAATCAAATCCGCCGAAATTTACGACCAAACCGAGGGCTCCGACCATTGCCCAGTGGGGCTTGACAT
>CAZJMI010000055.1:0-5733 GCA_964547305.1 uncultured Gammaproteobacteria bacterium | reverse complement strand
GGGATGATGAAAAGCGGTAAAGCGGTCAACGCGATAGTTGGCGACTTTGACCAGGCAGAATAAGCCCAAAATTCCGGCCAGCAACAGGATGGCGATTTGAGACCAGCGAGCGCCGGAAATGAAAAAAATTCCCAGCCCGATAACACAGAGAATCATTAGTGAGCCGGTGTCGGGCTGGAGCATGAGCAGGCCGGCCAAAATTAACATCAAAAGCACGAAGGGCAAAAATCCATAATGCCAATCGGCGGCGCGGCCCGGGCGAGAGGAGAAAATTGTGCTTAGGTATATAATTAGCGCCAGTTTGGCGAATTCGGCTGGTTGAATGGCAAAGAGCCCAAAAATATTAAGCCAGCTTTTTGCGGTAGCGCCGCCCTGGACATGGAGGCCGGGAACCAAGACTAAGAGTAGGCCTATGATAGCTATAAGCAAAAGGCCGGGCGCCCAGCGGCGCAGTTTTTGATAATCAACGCGTGATAGTAACCAAGCTAATCCCCCGCCCAAAACTAGAAAAATAAGCTGGCGGAAAAAATAATAGTAGCTATTGCCGTCGTGCTCGTGAAAGGAAAGCACGGAGCTGGCAGATGAAAGCATTAATAAACCGAAAAGGACAACAGCCAAAGTGAGTCCTAATAGTTTATAATCAACTGGTCCATGCCAAGAACTTGATTTGCGCATATTTAAAGCGTTTTATCGGCTAGAGCCAAAATTAAACCGATAACAGCCGCGACGCCGGAAATAACCCAAAAACGCATAACGATTTTTGGTTCGGGCCAACCCTTGGCCTCAAGATGATGATGCAGAGGGGCCGAGAGAAAAATTTTGCGGTGGCGAATTTTCTTTGAAAGTACTTGTAAAATAACCGATGCCGATTCGGCCACCAAAACAATGCCGATGACGGGCAGGAAAAGCGCCGAGTTGGTGAACATGGCAATAACGCCCAAGGCAACGCCCAACGACATGGCGCCGGTGTCACCCATAAAAAAGCGCGCGGGGTAGATATTGAACCAGAGAAAAGCGGCCAGCGCGCCGACAATGGTGACGCAAAAAACCGCTAGGTCAAAACGACCCTGGATGAAGGCTAGGGTGCCGAAAGCGGCGAAGGCCAAGAGTAAAACCCCGCCCACCAATCCGTCCAGCCCGTCAGTTTCATTGACCGAAAAGCCGGTGGCAATAATAACCAGCATGAAGAAGGGGATAAACCACCAGCCCAAATCCCAGAGACCAACAAAAGGAATATGGATAGAGCTCCAATCGAGCTTGAAATAAAACCAGAGAGCGCCCACTAAAGCAATAAGTCCATACAGAAATATACGGTGGCGCATACGCAGGCCTCCGCCTTTGGGGCCTAAGCCCAGAACATTGTACCAATCGTCAACCATGCCGACCAGAGCGGCGGCTACGAACATAGCCAAAGGCACCCAAGTTTCGGCGCGATTTAAAAAGTTCAATTCAGCAAAAAAACTATGCGGCCAGATATGGGACAAGAGAGCGAAAAGAAGTGCCAGGGCCAAAACCGTCACCCAAATCAACAGGCCACCCATGGTAGGTGTGCCGGCTTTCTTTTGATGTAATTTATTGAAAATGGGGGCGCTTTTACTATCGCGAATTTTTTTGCCGAGTTTGTATTTGTAAAGAAAATGCGTAAGTAGGGGAGTCAATAGAATCGCAAGGACAAAGCTGACGACGGCGAAGAATAAAACGCGTATAATTTCCAAATAATTCATGTGGGGTTATAAATTAAGAATCAAAATTCCAGAGATTAACAGAAAAATTTGCAGGAGCGCGGCACTCAAAACCAAGAAATAGGCGCAGAGGCGTTCGTGGCGGTAGACGCTGTAAGCCAGGAAAAAATTCACGATGAGAATCAGTAGACCGAGGGCGGGCAGACGCAAAAATTCAATACGCGGGCCGATTTGGTCGACGCCGAAATAAACATTATAGTGTAGGGGGATGATTTCTTCCAGGTGGCTGATTTTGAAGGCGGTGGTAATCCAAAAGGCCGCGTTAAGCGCGGTGCCTATGGTGACGCCCCAAAGGGATAAATTGTCGCGCCAAAAAGCGTGATAGCGCAGTTGGCGCCAGCTATCCCCTATTCTGAAATTAAAATTTATTTTGCGCATAAGATTCAAAAAAATTTAGCTCGAGAGTTGCCGCTATTGGTACGAAGACCCGCGTGCCAGCCCCCAGCGTGGGCTGGCCGCTCCCTCTCGGGCTCGCTCGTCCGCCCGAGGCGCTACGCGATCGGGACACCCTGCCCGCTCGCCCTGCGTGAGGGTCTTCTTAGCCAATAGCGGCAACCTTACTGACATTATTAGTTTAGCACTTTTGGGCCGATAATTAAAACAGCCCTGCTCCCCTGCTCCAGAGTCTCAACATCCATAGTGGCGCCACCGGTGGGCGGGTCGTAGATAGCTTGCAGCAGATTTTCGTAGTCGTATTTGAAACCGTCGCCTTTGCGGGTACCCGGGTCATTGGTGATAAACTGCTCACGCTGCCAGCCACGGATTATTAGGGCGTGATAAATCGGTCCGGGCGCGGTAAAATTCGGCTGGTCCAGGCGACGGCCGGAGGCAGGGACTAAAATCAGATGCCCTCGATAGAGTGCCTGTTTAATTTGGTCAGTAGTCGGTTTATTTAAAATTTCGGCTTGGACTTGAAAATAATCGTTTAAAATAATTTTTATTTGACTCAAGGGGGTATCTTCGTAATAACCAAACTTAGCCACTTCCCAAGCGACCAGTTTTTTGATTTCTTGGTCCATAATGGCGGCATCAAGGGGCTGTTCTAGAAAATAATGTGCCGCGATGATAGCCGCGGCCTCTTCGCAAGCGTTTTGGTAGGGTTCATCCCAATCTCCTGTAGGAGCCTGGGAGGCAAAGGCAGGCTTGAGGTCAAAAGCCGAGAGAGAGCGCCACGGAGCGGAGCTATCGGGAGATGGTGGGGCAACCAGAGGCTTTGGTTTTTCCGTGGGTTGGACGGATGGCGGTTGGTCGGGCGCTTTAACAGTTAAATCTACATCTACCTCTGATTGCTCATAATCAGAAGCGGAGGTGCTTTCCAAGAGCGGATTGGGGGCTTTGGGTATATGGTTGCGAGAATAATAATATCCACCGCCAACAAGGGCGATGAGGATGAGGGCGGCGATGAGTATTTTGAGGGACGTTTTCATATTTTATAGTGTAGCAGATTGGGGGCTGATTTGGAATAAAAAGGCCGCCCGATCGAATTGATTTCCGAGGGGGCGGCAGGGTGGTAATGATTCATTTCGGCGGGCAGGTGCTATTTTTTGCGCGTTGAGCGTCTGCCGAGAAAATAGAAGAGAACGATGACGCCGATGACCAGCCAGAGCGGCACATGGAACAAGAGTACCACCCGCGCACTAAGAATCAGTATCAGGCCGATGAGAATAATTGCCGCTATGATCCAGTACTTAGGTTTCATTGGGGCTCCTTTTTTGAGGTTTATTTTAAGTTGTTAAAAAGCAAACGAGGACGGGCAGAGTTTAGCATGGCCTGGCATAGATGTCAAGGCGCAGCGGCCAAGATAAAACGCGGCAATCCGCCGCCCTTGACAGCGAGAGAGCAATGCTATAGAATAAACCCAGTAATTTACTTAATTAGAGAACAATATGTCACACAAGAAGGCCGGTGGGTCTACTAAGCTGGGCCGCGATTCACAGGGACAACGCCTAGGCGTCAAACTGTATGGCGGTCAGTTCGCTAAAGCCGGAGCGATTATCCTGCGCCAACGCGGAACAAGGGTTTGGCCGGGTGAAAATGTCATGCGCGCGCACGATGATACTTTAATGGCTTTGGCGGCCGGGATTGTTAAATTTACGCAGCGCTCCAAAATGGACTTCACCGGAACACGAAAGATGGTCAAGTACGCCAACATTGAACCGGTGGCAGTAGAGACAAAATAAATTCAGTAGATAGATAAGAAAGAAAAACATCTCGCGAGAGATGGTTTTCTTTTTTGTGAAGGTTTTTTAATGGGGAATATTTGGGGCCGCAAGACTGCGGGGTAAAAGCGAGAATTAGCTATCCAGCCAGGTGCCATATTGGCGGGCGAGGAGTTTGGCGGCATGTTGCGGCTGGACCATAATATTTTTTACAGCTTTTTCCAAACGCATACCCTGTGAGCCTTTGAGAAATACGAGATCGCCGGATTGGAGTTCGGCGCGTAAAAATTCTCCAGCGGTGTCGCTGTTTTCAAAAGTGAATGTTTTGGTATTAGCGCGGCGAGGTAATTGCTTGACGGCGGCAGACATGAGTGGGCCGATGGCGACTAAGAAATCGTAGTCGGAGGCCGCCGCTTTGTCGGCGACTAAAGCGTGAGAGTCGGCGGCCATTTTGCCTAATTCCAGCATATCGCCGAGGATCGCCCAGCGGCGGCCGCGGGCGGTAAGCGCGCGGACTGCCTCCAAGGCGGCCAAGCAGGCTTCGGGTGAGGAGTTGTAGGTATCATCAACGATGGTCGTATTTTTAATACCGGTGAGTAGGTTCAAGCGGCCAGGGAGGGGTTTGATTTTTTTGAGCGCTTCAGATATGTCTACGAGGTTAATATCATAAGCGATACCGGCGGCAATCGCGGCGGCGGCGGTATAGAGTTGGTGGCGGGCCAAGGCGTAAGGTAAAAACATAGGCATAGTGCGCCCTTCATATTCAATTTTGAAACTAATGCCCCAAGGGGCGGAGTGTGCTATAAGCGATGGCGCGACAAATTCGTGACTTAAAATTTTAATATCGGCTTGGTCGCTGAAGCCAAAAGTTAATACCCGAGCCGGGCTTTGGTCGGCCATGGCGGAAACCAGCGGGTCGTCGGCGTTGAGAATGGCGGTTCCTTGAGGGAGCATTTTTTTGACCAGGGTAGATTTTTCTTTGGCGATATTTTCGATGGTTTTGAAAAATTCTATATGCGAAGGAGCGACCGCTGTGACAATGGCGGTTTCGGGGACGGCAACATCGGTTAGATATTCCAGATCACCGGGCTTGTCGGCTCCCATTTCCAAAACCAGCATCTCTGGATAGTCGATTGAGCGTTGCCAAAGTAATTTTTGAAAAGCAAATAAAATTTTGAGCCAGGCGGTGGGAGATTTTCCTGGAGCGGAGGCGCCGAGAATAGTGAGGGGCAGACCTAGCTCATTATTGTAATTTTTTTCACTGGCACGCAGATTGAATTTTTGTTTTAAAACAATGGCGACAATATTTTTGGTAGATGTTTTGCCGATGCTACCAGTAATACCAACAATGTGCGGATGATATTTACGCAAGACAGCGCGAGATAGTTTTTTGAGTAAGGTAAAAATTATGTGTGGCATAAAATATTTAGTAAGCCGGTTTATCTTTCCGGCGGGACTTTATAATATTTAAGAATGAATTCGGCGATGTTTTTGAATGTCGGCGCAGCGGAACTTTCGGCAAAGGTAGAGTTGGTGGGCTCATCAAGTTTGACCAGCATAACAAAGCGCGGGTTGCTGATGGGGCCAAAGCCGATAAACGATTGGACAGTTTTGTCGGAATAGCCACCCTTGTCTTTGTTGGGCACCTGGGCGGTACCGGTTTTGCCGGCAATATAGTAGCCAGGCACCGAGGCTTTGTTGCCATATCCCCTGTCCACGACGGAAACCAGCATGCCGCTAATAGTAGCGGCAGTGGTAGGGCTAATAACTTGGCGTAAAACTTTGGGCTCGGTGTTTGTTTGACGGCTTGGGCTATAAACAACCTCATCTAC
>CAZJMI010000054.1:0-5818 GCA_964547305.1 uncultured Gammaproteobacteria bacterium | reverse complement strand
GACCAGGTAAGTTATCAGAATGGAGCCGGGGCGGCGTGTGTTGGTGGCAGCGGGGGCAACGGTGGCGGGTGGTGGGGGCGTAGAGGCCACAGTCGCGATTATGGCGGGAGTAAAGGTTTTGAGACAACGATAGTGCCAGAATAGCAGCCCAGCGGCCAGCAAAAGACAGCCAAGGGACTCATAGAGAAATAGCGGGTGGAAATGGGTGATATTTTCATAGATTTCAGGGCGATAAAGCCATTCGATGGGTATACCCCAAGGCAATTTGGTGGGTAGTCCAAAAATTTCTTGGTTAAAATAGTTGCCCCAACGTCCAATGGCCTGTCCGATGGCCACGACCGGAAGTAAAATATCCGCCAGTAGCCAAAATGACAGACGGTGGCGACGAGCATACCACCAAAGGACTACCAGGCCAAAGAAAATGGCGCCATGTATAGCTAGTCCGCCAGTCCAAATTTGAGGAATTTCCCAAAGGTGGTGAGAGAAATAGGCCCAATCGTAAAGAAAGACATCAACTAAACGATTGCCGATTAAACCGAAAATCACCAAGTAAAAAAAGAGATCCAGCAAGCGATCTCTTTTTATACCATAGCGTTGACCGAGTTTGACGGCCACGAAGGCCGCTACGGCTATGGCGCAGGTGATAATTAGGCCATACCAATAGATATTAAATGCCCCAAAAGAGGCCAATATAGCCGTTGGTTGATAGGTGTGCAGCCAGAGAAACACGGAGTCTAATTACAGCTGCCAGCCGCGGCTCCAGTGCCAGCATCTAATGTTTGCTGACATGCGTCAGGCACAGTGTTGAATCCAGAACAAATGGCCTGTTTATAAGATTCAGGGTCACGACCGCCACTATATTCTTCATCATTAATGAATATTTGGGGTGATCCTTGAACACCATATTGAGTATTAAGGGCGACTTCTTGGGCCAGGAGAGTTTCAGCTTCCGAGTCAAAACATTTTTTAATCTTAGCTGTGTCAATTTTGAGATTTTTGGCAACGCCTTCCCAACAAGTATCAACATTGGTAGCAGAACAAGAACCATTGAGAGCTTCAACGTAATCGAACCATTTGGCTTGGTCATATTTCCAGATACAGAGCTGGCGCACATCTTCATTGACTTCGCTGACACCGTGCATGGAACAATATTTACTATCTTTGTCCAAACAATAAGTCGGCCCACCGCCCTGATAGTTGCTATAAATAACAAAGTGCGGCTCTAAGGTGGCCTGATTTTGTAATAGGCGCGCTACAGGAGTAATCCCCTGTTCGGCTTGTTGGCCGTAGGGGCAGAAAGACATGACAAAAAATTTCATCACGGGCTTGTCGGATTTTTGAGAAACGGTAAAGGTGGTGGCGATAGAGTCCGAGTTACTGATCGTATCGGCCAAACTACCGCTCAAATCAATGGCCTTTGAAGCGCCAACGAGTGCCAGCGTTCCACCAATAATAACAATAATGGCAATACCCATGAGAATACCCCAGAGTAGCATTAATTTCGGGGAGGCATCGCGAAAAAACTTTTTGGCCGTAGACATGTTTTTGTGCTTAAAATTAATTAATTTGATTACGCCTATTTTAGCGCGTTTGGGCGGGGGCGTCAAATGCTTTGGGGTTAGAATATTGCCCTGACTTGGCAACAATATTATTAGCATCAAACCAAGGTCAACTTCTCCAGACGGGAGACAAAGCGTAAAAGAGACTTTTCACTCCAAGCTGGACCGATAAATTGCAGGCCGACAGGCAATTCACGCACTTTAGCGAAGGGAATGGAGATGGCCGGTAATCCGGCTAAATTAGCGGGTACGGTGAAAATATCCGACAGATACATTTCCAGCGGGTCGGAACTTTTTTCTCCCAGTTTGAAGGCGGGGGTGGGGGTGGTGGGAGTAGCGATAAAATCTACCTGTTCAAGGGCCGCGCGTAAATCGGCGGAGATGGCTTGGCGGGCATTTTGAGCTTGGTGGTAGTAGGCATCATAATAGCCAGATGATAAAACAAAGGTACCGAGCATAATGCGACGTTTAACTTCCACGCCAAAACCTTCCGCGCGTTGATTGAGATACTGGTCGTCAATGGTAGCCGCGGCGGGATCATTAAAACCATAGCGCAGGCCGTCGTAGCGAGCGAGATTGGAGCCGGCTTCGGCGGGCATGAGGACATAATAGCAGGCCAGGGCGTATTTCAAACTTGGTAGCTTGATGGGGCGGACTTTGAGCTGACCAGATTTTTCAGCGGCGGCCAAAAAGCGCTCGAAGGCGACCAGAACTTCGCGATCCATACCTTGAGTGGATATTTGCTCGGGAACGCCGATGATGGGACATTTTTTCACTCGTGGTGGCTTGAACCAATCGGCTTCAACGGAGGTGGAGTCGCGCTCATCGTGGCCGGCCAGGATGTCCATTAGCAATTCAGCGTCAGCCGAATCACGGGTGAAGGTGCCAATTTGATCCAGCGAGGAGGCGAGCGCGGAAAGGCCATAGCGAGAAACACGACCGTAGGTAGGTTTGAGACCGAGGAGGCCGCAGAAAGAGGCTGGCTGGCGAACCGAGCCGCCAGTGTCAGAGCCGATGGCTGCCAGGCACATATTGGCGGCGAGGGAGGCGGCGGAGCCGCCGGATGAACCCCCGGGAACACGCTCGAGGTCAAAAGGATTTTTGGTGGGGCCGAAATATGAGGTTTCAGTAGATGAACCCATGGCAAATTCGTCCAAGTTGGTTTTGCCGATGATAATGGCGCCGGCAGCATGAAGATTTTCAACCACGGCGGCATCATAGGGGGCAACGTAGTTCCAAAGCATTTTGGAGCCGCAGGTCATTTTGACGCCGGCTTGGAGAATATTGTCTTTGACGGCGATGGGTAGGCCCTCCAACGCGCGGGCCTCGCCTTTTTGCCAGGCAAGGTCGGAGGCGTGGGCTTGGTCAAGGGCGGATTGATTGTTAACTGTGATAAAAGCTTTGATTTGTGAATCTCGGGAAGAGATATTATTTAAACAGGCTTGAGTGAGTTCAGTAACGGAAAATGAGCGGCGGCGCAGGCCGGAGAGGGCTTTTTTGCAAGTTAGGCTGGTTAAATCTTTATTCATGTTTGTGAATTTTTTTGAAACGCAAAAAGTCGCGCTCGGAAGCGGGAAAATTGCGGCGTAAGAGCGTGATGACGTCCGGGGTTGCCGGTTGGATGCTATCGGCGCGCCAGAGGGGGTTTTTGATGACGGGGGCCGGCGTGGCAGTGGGGGCAGATTTCAACTGGTCGACGTAAAGCAAAATTTGCTCCAGGTCGCTTGCCAGGTCGGCGGTTTCCTGGTCAGAGAGGCGCAGCTTGGCCAACTGGGATAATTTGATAATATCGGCGGGGGTAAATCGCATGTGATAAGGGTTAATGAGAGATAATCCGTGAAAGAGGTATAGCTTAAAATAGCACTTCTACGCTTTGGGCGTCAAAGGTGTCCAGGGTTTTGAGGTTGAGATTGGTGGCTGACTGACAAGCGACTTGTTGACCAATCTGCAAGTCGGATTGACTTAAATTTTTGACTGGCATGCCTTGTCCGGCGATAATTTTGCCTCCGGGGTTGAGTTTGAATATCTTGGTAGCGGGCGTTATTTTGACAGTCTTGGTTTGCTGCTCATAAATAGGCTGTCCGTTTTCGGGCAGAGCGCGAACCTGGATATTGGCCTGCATTTTGAAGCCGTCGGGCAATAGATCGGTAATGGCGCCGTTGACGCGGGTGATGGTTTCGGGTACGGCTGGATAAAATTTTTGTAGTTCTTGAGTGAGCACGGCCTTTTCTTCTTGATTTTGCGCGATAAGCTGTTTGTCTAAATGGGTTTTGCCCAGCAAAAATCCGGCTACGAAAGAAATGGCAATAACAACGATGAGGAGGGCGCTAATTATGGAGACGTGAATGGTTCTGTGAGCTAGCATATTTTAAAATATTAAGGATGATACGGTTATTATAGCATATTACTCATGCGAGCCGGAGCCGGAGAAACAGTTGGTGCGGCCTTGGGCGGTAACCGCTTCAGACAAGGTAGTGCCATCAAGGGCGGCAACCCAATAATAATAATCAGTGCGCGGGATGACAGTGTCGTCGGAATAGGTGTCGTTTAGTTGCTCGGAGGCGACAACAGTGCAGGAACAATCGGGAGCAGTCTGATTGAAGTGGACGCCGCAGGCGCCAATTTCTTCAAAACAAGCCTCGCAACCATTGGCCCGGACAGAGCGGTAGATAGAACAAATACCGGGGTCGGGAGAATCACCACAACCGCTTACAAGTGTTAATTTGACTATACCGCAATCGGTACCGTCAAGGCTGTCGCCAATACTGGGAGAGGGCACGGAGGCGGGGCAAAAGGCGGTGCCACAACAGTCGGTGTCGCGGCAATTGGCAAAGCCATCACAGTCATTATCGCGATCCGTAATGCCATCGGAAAGGAAATCATTACATTTTGGATCATCGGGCAGATCAGTGGGATAGTGCTCTTTGCCTCCGCAGAAAGATTCAATTGAATCGATACAACCATTGCAGTTGTCGTCAATGAAATTACCGCAATCTTCTAGACGGGTGCTGAAATTGTCGGCCATAGTTTCTTGGCAAGCGGCGGATGGAATGACACAATCGCGGTTTTGGGTGGCGTTGCCTGTCGGGGGGTCGCTTGGGGGAGTACTTGGCACACAAGCAAAACTAGTCCAGGGAGTACAATAACAATTATTTTTGACTGGCTGCCAAAGAATCCAACCGAGGCCGCCGTTCCAGGAATAGTTTTTGAGGGGATCGTAAGTAGGCGGGGCCGGAGGAGGGGCGAGGGGCGGTTCTATGGGACCATCACCGAAAGTCCACTGGGCGGGATTAAATGGAGCATTGCCGTCCATTTTTTGATAAATTTTAAAGCCAAACTGGTGCGGAGGGGCCGTGAGACCATCGTCTAATTTAATCCAGGCGCCGTCATCATCACTCCAACCGACAAAGCGGGCCCAACCAGAAACGCGACCGGTAGTGGGGTCGTAGGAGGCGGAGGGAATGGTATCGATGGGGGTGCCGGGCGGTGAAAGATAAGAAAGGCTATAGGCGGGGTCGGCGCAAGTGGAGCCGAAACAGATGTAATAGCCTTCACTGGCGGCGGCTCCCCATTCGTTCCAAGCGAAGCCGGTGATTTGGCCGGCGAGGGCTTTAACACCATAATTGGGACTGGGGAGAGGGTCAAAATTAGCGCCGCTTAAAGAAATCCAACCGAAATAGGGATTCCAACCCCAGCCGACGACATTGCCAGGACCGGCGGCGCGGACAAAGAGGGCTTTGAATAAAATAGAGCCGCCGATGAGAAATACGGCAACGAATAAAACCCAAGCCAAGAAAACTTGGCTGGGACGAGAGAGGAAGGGGCGCGCTTTTTTTGGCCAAGGGTGGGGCATTGAAGTTTTTGGATATTTGAATCGGAAAAAGAATTATTGTTGGAAGCAATAGAGGCGATAGGGTGATGAACATCTAATAGTCGTAAATCTTTCTGACCAATCATCATTATTTTCGGTAGCATAGCCCACAGCGAATGAAAAGACCATCGCTCCAGCGTCTGAGTCCCAATTTGCTCCGCATCTATACGGATCCTGCACGCCGCTTTTGTTTGTTGACGTCCAAACTTTTATTTCTTCCGCCGTTGTCAATATATTGCCATTTTCATCTTTTCTAATGGGCGAAATAATGTCTCCATCCGTCAAATCATTCCAATTATTAGCAACTAGAGTAGTGCCGCCTGGCAAATAATAAGGCAAATTTTGCTGCATCCATGTAGTTGCGGGGCTATAATTATTTCCATCATCA
>CAZJMI010000053.1:0-5887 GCA_964547305.1 uncultured Gammaproteobacteria bacterium | reverse complement strand
TCCGGATAAGTTTGGCGTTCTAGGCTGGCCAGACAGTCGGGTAAGAATTGGCGGCCGTTGTAGAGCAATAGGCTGATGGAAACTTTAGGCATGGTATTCATGGGGTGTGTTTAAGGGGTGGGTGTTGAGAATCCAGGCTTGAGTGAGGAGTAGGACGCAAATGCCCAATGGATGATTGAGATAGGGCGAGAAAAAGTGGACGCCCATGATGACCAGAAGACTCAAAAGCCAGCCGGCGATGCGTAGGTGGCTGTGGCTCATGGTGGCTCGATGGCGTAAGAGGCGTAAGCCGTGTTTGAAAGTTTGCCAAAGTAGGAGCGCGTAGATGAAGAGTCCGACGAGACCGAATTTGAGGATAAAATCGAGATAACCCCATTCGAAGGCGTAGGTGGTATAAAGTCCCTCGGGGTTGCTGCTGTGGGTATAGCGCGGGTCGAGGGTCTTGTAAGTGACGGTAGTCCCCCACCCCGAGCCGATGAGTGGGTGGCGGGCGATGGCTTGGCCCAGTGGTTGGAGTTGGTTGATGCGGGTTTGACTGGCGGCTTCGTTTTGGGTGAGGCGGTCGGAAAGCAGGCGGGAAAAATTAACCATTCTTTGACCGGGGGGCAAAATGAGGATGACGAAGGCTAGAGCCAGGGATGCTATTAAGACGGCGGCGAGTCGGGCAACCCAAAGCCAAAAGGCGCGCCAGGAGAGGGCGCGGGTGATGAGGGTCCAAAAGGCGAAGATGAATAAGCCGCCGGCGAAGCCGACCCAATAGCTGCGAGAAAAACTAATAATGACGGCCGTAGAAGCTATGATTAACCAAAGCCAAAGCCAGATTTGGCGGTCGCGAAAAAAATTACGTTTCCAGGCCAGGGGCGCGATGAGCAGCGATAGACCAACGAGGGCGTAAATCTGACTTTCAAAAAAGACGCGGTAAAAATTATAGCCGACAAAGGTGATGTCGCCAAGGAAATAATCCGTAAACCAACGGAAAAGTAAAAACATGGATGGTTCGAATTGATGAGAATAAAGATATTCCACCAAAAAGGCACACAGGGCGACAGCAGCGACAACGGCTAAGATTATTTTGATAAGCTGGCGGCGGCGGGCGGGAGTTTTCAAGACATCCATAACCAAAGGTGCCAGTAGGAAGAAAAGCCAGTTGTTGAAATCGCTAAGGATATTGATGGGGGCGTGGTGCTGGAAAAATCCCCAAAGCAAACCCCAGAGGATAGCCGCCGCCAAGAGCAGATAATAGGGATAAAAGACGCCCAGCGGCTGGCGGACAGAAAGACGCCACCAGAGGGCGAGTGAACGAGGCTGCTGGGCGCTCGAAGGGCGGCGCGACCAGAGAATTATTTTTTTGATGAGCCAGAGACCCAAGACGATGGCGAAAATGGCCATGCGTAGGGAAATTTTGAAATGGCCGAGCGGGTAGAAAAACAAATAGCCTTGTGAAGAGAGAGCCAGCTCGGCGATGATGAAATAGAGTCCGTAAACGGAGCGGCGCCAAGTAAAACCGGCGACTATTAGACAGAGGCCGATGAAGAACCAGGGCATGAGCGACGGATAGAGATAAGTAAAAAGTGAGAGCAAATCAGCCAACCAACAAAAGCCGATGATGGCGGCGAAGGTGAGCGCGCAAGAGCGCCAATGAATTTTGAACCAGGTGGACATGGGCAAGATTTAATAAAATTATTTTTTGGTGATGGCGTGATGCAGGGCGGTCAAAGCGAGAGAAAATGGTCGCGCTAACTGAATGCCGAACCAAGCTAGGCGCGAATGATGCTTACGGAAATAGCGCGAGAGGCTGCGATTGAATATTTTTTGTTTGTCGGTGCTGACGCGCTGGCGGAAACTTTGACCGAAATAGTGAATGATTTGAGCTCGCGCGTTGTAGCCGATACGCCAATGAGTTTTGAGCATACGGGCGCAATAATCTACTTCTTCAAACCAAAGCCAAAAGCCTTCATCCATAAGTCCGACTTCATTGAAGGCGTCGCGACGGAGCCAAAAGAAGGCCCCCATGATTTGTTGAGCCGGGCCGGATTGGTCGTAATTAAAATCTTGGGCCAGGTGTTTTTTGAAAAGCGGCAGGCGGGGCAAAAAATGATGGAGTTTGAAAAGCCAAAGAAATTGGTCGGCAAAAGTCGGTGAGCGTTTAATGGATGGTTGGAGGGTGCGGTCGGGGTTGAGGAGGCGGCAGCCGGCCAGACCGTATGCGGGGTGCTGCTCCATGAAAGAAAACATGGAAGTAAAGGTGTCGGGAAAAACGATGGTGTCGGGATTGAGCAGCAAAACATAACGCCCGCGCGCCAAACGTAGAGCTTGATTGTTGGCTTTGGCGAAACCGTGGTTGACGCTGTTGGCGAGCAGGTGAACTTGTGGGAAGCGCGAGCGAATCATTTCCACGGTGCCGTCTTGTGAATCATTATCCACGACGAAAACTTCCAGGGCCAAATTGCCGGCGGCTTGAAAGACAGACTCTAGAGATTGCTCGAGCAGTTCCCGGACGCGCCAGCTGACGATGATGATGGATAAGTCCATATTTAAGCTAAATTATGTTTTTGAAGAATGATTTGACGGGCGGAATAGTATTGGTCGACTAATTTTAGGCGTAGGCCGAATTTTTGCCAAGGTATGCGGTAAGCGATGCTCGGCAGCCAAGAACTGATACCGACACGGCCGCGGGTTTGAGCTTGAAAAAGAATTTCTGGCAACCAAACGCCGATATCCCCTCTTTCGAGCATGGTGAGCCACAGATCCCAATCTTGGAATTTTTCCAGCGAGGAGTCAAAGCCGGGAAAACTGGAGCGGCGGATGAGGGTGGCGGTCGGGATATAGGGCATTTGGCGCAGTCTTTGCGGGTCAAAGGGCCAGAGAGTGAATAATTTCCAGCCGCGCTTGAAGGAGCAGTAAGTGTAGGCGGCTTGGGGGTGGTTTTCTATGGTGTAGAGTAGGTGTGCCAGCATTGTAGAATGGAGAATCAGGTCGGCGTCACAGAAAATGACATATTCGCCGGTGGATTGGTCGAAGCCGTAGTTGCGGGCGTGGGGCGCGCCTCGGCGGGATTGGGCGAAGATTTTTAAATCAAGGTCAGGATGGGCGGCCATAAATTCTGATAACCAAAAATTGAGGCTGTCGGTGGAACCATCATTGACGAGAATAATTTCGTAGTCGCGAAAAGTTTGCCCGAGCAGACTGGTAAGGCAATTTTTGAGGGCGGGTAGATGATTATGGACGGGTATAATGAGAGATATTTTTGGCATAAAGTTGGTGAGTAAACAGGAATTGAGGGCTTCAGATTAGCACAAGAGCGGAAAAATTTAAAGTCCGGCGGCCAGCCAGCGGCGGTAGGCGGTCAAAGTGGCGGAGGCGATACTCGGCCAGGCATGACGGGTTTGGGCGAGGGAGAGAGCATGCTGGCCCATAGCGGAGAGCTCGTGGGCGGGCAAGAGGTAGGCTTCGCGAAGGGCGCGCGCCAAATCTTCGGTGTCGTTGGGTTTGACCAGGAAACCATCGGAGCGGTTGGAGAGAATTTCCGGCACGCCGCCGGCGCGAGTACTGATGACGGGGCGACCGAAGCTGTAGGAGAGGATGATGGAGCTGCCGGAATAAGCGTCGCGGTAGGGCAAGGCGACCAGATTGGCGGCATTGAAGTATTGGCCGACATAGCGTATCGGGATATAGTCGGGATAGAGAATGACCGAGTCACGGATTTTGAGCATATCGATGGCGTTTTCCAGTTGGTCCCAGCCAGGTCGTCCGGCGAGGAGCAATTTGACACGGGGGTAGACTTTGAGATGAGACATGGCACGCAAGATAGTGTCGATGCCACGATAGGGCACAAGGGCGCCAAAAAACAAAACGCAAAAATCTTCCGGGTCGAGTCCCAGTAAGCCGCGAGCTTCCGAGGTGGTCATGGCGGGATTGACTCCGGTGAGATGGAAAAAGTTGCCGTGGGGGATGAGGGTCAAGCGGCGGGGGTTGATGCCGAAGCGGCTGACTAATTCGTGGGCGCTTTCTTCGGTATGGGCGAAGAGACCCTGGCACTGGCGGTAGAGACGGGCGTAAAGCTCATGCTGGCGGCGGCTGGAGCGATAAGGCAGCAGATGGTGGGCGGTGTGGCAGACGCGAATCCCCTGCCCGGCTAGCCAGCTGATGATGTGGCTGTCGCGGCGCGGATGTGAAAATGCTTGGAAGTGCACGATGTCGGGATGATAGGCGGCGACCCAGTGCTTGAGAGTTTTGAAATCGTGGCCGAAGGCGGTGATATTTCGCCACCAAGTAGAATGAGCGCGCGGGCTCAATTCTTTGACGACACGATAGCGCGGATGGAAATAGTCAATTTCAGTATTGTCGGCGGCGGTGAGTAGAATTAAATCCAAATCGTGAGTCGCCAAAGACGAACAGAGACCGTGAGTATATTGACAGATACCGCCGCGCGCGGCGGGACTGATGCTTAAGACTCTCATAGGGATTTTATTTTAAGTAGTGAAATTAAATCGTCTTTTTTCAGTACACGCCACCAGAAAAGTAGTAGGAGATAAAAAATGGCGGCGGGAATGATGAGCCAGAGGAAGAAAAGATAGCCTTTGAGATAAAAGACGCCGAGACCCATCAGCAGACTGGCGACCAAGATAGCGGCGAAGCTTTTGAAAAGGGAGAGAACCTGGCGGCCGAGGATGGCGCGCACGTGGAAAAGATTGAGGCCGACCAAGAGGGCGTAGCTGAAAAATACCGCCCAGCTGGCGCCGAGATAACTGAATTTGGGAATGAGGAGGAAATTGAGCAGGACATTGACGGCCATGGCCAGGCCGAGGTTGAGGGTGTTGGCGGATTGGCGGTTGCAGGCGTTTAAAAGTGAGCTGGTGGGGTGAAAGAGGAAGATGAGTACCAGCGAGGCCATCAGGACGCGCAAAGGCAGAGCGGCGGCGGCGAATTGGGAGCCGTAGATGAGCTGGATGATCTCGGGGGCGAGGACGAAGCTGCCGGCGGCGATGGGGAGCGCGATGACCAAGAGATAGCGCCAGGCTTTGTCGAAGGTTCGGGCTAGGTGGTCGCGGGAATGGTGATAGTAATTGGAAAAGGCGGGGAAAATGGAGGCGCCGAAGGCGATGGGGATGAATTGCAGAGCGAAGGTGAGCTTGTAGGCGGAACTATAAATACCGACGGCGCTGTCACCGGATATTTTCGAGAGGATGACCGAGTCGGCGGCGGCGTAGATACGGGTGAAGATACCAGCGAGGGCGAAGGGCGCGGCGAGGACGGCTAGATTGACGATGAGTTTTTTCTCGGGATGGAAATTAAGCTTGAGACCGCCGTGGCGATAGAGTAAGATAGCGGCAAAGGTGAAATTGGCCAGGCTGGCGATGAGGAAAATACCGATGAAATATAGTAAGGGGAAATTGAGCAGGAGAAAGGCGCCGCCGATGATGAGTAATAGACTTTGTTGCATGACGGTGCCGATGCCTTCGTATTTGATTTTTTGCCAGCCGCGGAAAATAGCGTAAAAACTAGCAGTAAAAGAATCCATGAGCATGAAAATGCCGGCCAAATAGACCATGTGGCGGGTGAGGTCGGGATAGCCGAGCGCGTTGATAGTCAAAACCAAGCCGCCGTAGGCAATGAGGGCTAAGATTATTTTGAGTAAAAGCACGAGTCCGAGATGAGCTTGCGGCCAGCGCGGGTCTTTGGCAGTCTCCTTGGTGATGACCGTGTTGATGCCCAAATCGGTGGCGATGGAAAACATGGTGACGAAGGAGAGCGCGAAGACATACTGCCCCAAACCACTGGCGCCGAAGTGTCGCGCCAGCAGGGTAAAATAAACTAGGGCCAGGATTTTCTGGGCGACGTAGGAGGCGGTGAGATAAAATGTGTTGCGGGTAATCTTACCCGTGGC
>CAZJMI010000052.1:2482-5944 GCA_964547305.1 uncultured Gammaproteobacteria bacterium | reverse complement strand
GATGTTTAGCTGTTTCGTGTCTGTCAGCCGTGTGCTGCCAGCCAGCCAGGCGCTCTCATTGCCGAAGCCAGTCTCGTCACGCGTGTATTTGTAAATTTGCCCGTTCGCGTCCAATAGATACATCCGGTTATTATACATCGCGCCACCTACCGCCTGCGCCGGCTGATGTTGTGTGCCGATAGTTAAATCCTGCCATTGGCGATTATCCACATCCAGCACTGCCAATTTTTGCTCCGGACTTACGAATACCAACCTGCCCGGCTCCCACCAAAAACCCGTCATCGCGGTCTTTCCTGCCGCGTCACTCAACAACTCCGCCGACCCGCCACCTTCCGCCATCCGGTACACCGCGCTCGCGTTCCAAAAATACAACTCACCCTCCGGCGTCACCAGCCCACCCATCGCCTGAAAATTCTCCGCCACGCCTGTCAAATCCAAAGCCACCTCCGGATTATCCAATGTGTACAAATTCAATAATTCATCTAGCTTGGCTTGATTGGCCGCCCACAGCTCCGTGTAATGCTGTTTGCGCGCGGCCGTATTTTGTGGCATTTTTTTCAATAGCCCTGCTATCTCTGTCAATAATTCTCGCGCCCCGGCCGTGTTCCTATAAATCAAAGCCGCCTCCGCCAACTTTTGTTTCTCATCAATTTGTTGGCTGATACCCTCATATTCCCGTGTCAGCCGTTTATTGGCCTGCGCCCGAATCGCCACCACTATCCCGACCCCCAAAACTACCACCACCGCCACAAAGGCCACCACATACAGCCGCCCTCTCTGCGTGATCAAAATCCGCCGCCCGTCTTTCTTTTGCCCCGAATCCTTATTGGCCTCAATCGTGCTCACTTGTCCCAGACTGGAAACCGTTTTTTTGAAAAGTTTGCGATATTTCTCTACCCACCGCGCCCGCTTTTCAGCCCAGCGCGCCCCCACCTTATTCCAAAAAACGCTCGGGTATTTTTTAACCGACCCCGATTTCAAAATAAATTTCGCCGCCGCCCGCAACTTACCCCACACCGCGCCCGGCCGCAGTACGTCTGGATAGGCCGAAGGGTTCATCGCCTTGGCCGCGTCCTCCTGCGTGTTGATCAGCCCCTCCATAGAGCGATTAGAATTCATGGAGTTATCTTGCGGCCTCTCCAGCAGTAGCTCGTTACTCTTACGTAACAGTAATTTCAAAATTTCTACCACGAAAACCTTGTGATGCTCAATCGGGTGCAGTAAATCGCTAAAATACTGGCACGCCTTTTCTGGCGGGTAGTCTTGGACTATGCGTTTAATTTTTTCCAATGAGAAATAATCCAAAAAGTCCCCGAAGCATAAAAACAAAATGTCTTTTTCTTTCAACTTACCCGAAATAATATTCACGAACAATTTTGACATATCGGCCTCGCGCGGATCTTCTCCTCCAGCCGCCAGGATATCCACTAGCTTGTTATCCCGCACCAAAAATAAATGTGTCTGCCCCACAGCCGCCAAGTATAAATTGTCCTCGTCTAGAATCCCAATTGATAAAGATACGTTTTCCAGCCGCTCGCGCAATTCTCCGCCCCGACCGCTCAAGCTATTTTTACTCAAACCGTTTTGCCATTCCGAATTTATCTTTTTTAAAATTTCTTCCAACGCGCTTTCCGGATCTCCCGCCTGACTGTTCAAATAATAATTCTTTGCCAATCCGCACAGCGCCTCCAAAAACCTCCGCCATCCGCCGTCAACAGACTTTACCTTCCCGAAAAGCAAAAATTTACCCACTCGCGGGTTGCTGTCCAATTCCCAAGCCACCGACAAGGTTTCCTTGCTTTTATCTTCGGAAATGATAAGCTGCTGGGATAAAGTCTTGTAGCGATACATTGATTAGCTTTACGTTAAGCGACTTTAATATTATACTAAAAATAGAGAATATAAAACAGCCCTTACCCCATTAACCTATGCTTGAGAAACTTTTTGGCTCACAAACCCGCGAAATGATCCTTAGCCTCTACCTTTCCCAACCGGAGGCGTGTTATTATACTCGTGAAATTGAGCGCAAATTAGGCCTCCGTGTTAGCGCCGTCCGCAGAGAAATTGAGAATCTCCTTCAGGTGGGTCTCCTGCGCGAAGTTCCCGATGCCGATCTCGAGACCTTGTTTGACGACCCCTTAGAATTGCATGAAATCCGCACCCAAAAAAGAAAATATTATGCCGTCAATTCTGATTTCATTTTCTTTCCCGAGCTCAAAGCTCTCTTCGCCAAAAATAAATTTCTCGCCCGCAATGCCCTCATCAAAAAACTGCGCCGTCTAGGAGAAATCGATTTACTGGTTTTGACCGGTTCCTTCGCTGGTCGTGAAGATATTTCAGTCGACATTTTAATTGTCGGGGGAGTCAGCCACCAATCAGTGGAAAAAATGATCGCCGAATTTGAGACCGAACTCAATAGTCCGGTTTATTGGGCGCTCTTTACGCGGGAAGAATATGAAAATCGCAAATCCATCACAGACAAGTTTTTATTTGAAATCTTGCAGGGTCACAAAATTGAGCTCATCAACAAAATAGACTATCCCGTTGATGCCGACTTCAATCAACCTGATGACGAAGTCGAGCCCGCCGAGCCAGCCGAGCCTTGCCCACAGGGCAACCCCGATCGCGAAGCGCATCGGGACGCCGAACCCGTTCCTCCGAAACCAGAAGTTATTTCTTGCGTTATTTCCGCCTCGCCCGAATCATCCCTCAAGCACCAAGACCCATCTGCGGAATCCGACGAATATCTTCAAGAGTTCAATACTAAGCCCATTTCTGATGACGACTCCGACTAATCGCTCGGCCGCGTTGGTTTTAGACACCACCCTGGACGCTCAAATAGCCGTCTTTTTGTTTTATAACTCAAAAATATCCCGTCGCTCTGTTCCCGCCCACCGCCAATCAGAAAAACTACTGCCGCTCATCCGCCAGCTGCTCACCGCCCACGACCTTCCGCTTTCCAATTTAAAGTTTATTGCCGTCGCCACCGGTGCCGGTTCCTATACTTCCCTCAAAGTCGGGGCTGCCGTCGCCAACGCGCTGGGCTGGTCCCTCGACATTCCCGTCATCTCCATTCCTGCCACCGACTGCCACACCGCCCCCACGCTTAAAAAAGTGCTGCTTGAATTAACCACCACCGCCCATCAAGCCACCCCTGCCGGCTGTGGCGGCCGCTGCGGCATGTGCGGAGGTTGCGGCGCTCCAGCGCCCACCGCCATCCCAAAACATTTCACCGGCCCCCTCGAACCCGATTACACCGACAAAGCCGATTGGGAGCAGTAGGTTGTGCTCAAGGACCTTCACCCTCGGAAGGCCCTTTTTATTTGCCCAAAAATAGATATCCACACCCCCAGTGTTGCCAGGTGGAGAGCAGTGGGGTATAATTACTTCGTAGTGGGGGATTGTGGATAAAGGTGGGGATAACTCATTTGCCCTGTGGATAACTTTAAACCGCTAAAACAG
>CAZJMI010000052.1:0-2382 GCA_964547305.1 uncultured Gammaproteobacteria bacterium | reverse complement strand
CGTCGCTATGCCAACATCAGCAAGAAAGTCGTCATCGCCGGACTTTTCAATCGCCTGGAAATTTGGGATGAATCCGCCTGGGATAAATATAGTTCCGAGACTGAAAAATCTGGTAACGATATCGCCGAAGCGCTGGATAATCTGGACGTCTAACAAAATGATAGAGTTTAATCATAAACCCGTTCTTTTAAAAGAAGTTATGGAAATGCTCAATCCCCGAGCCGGTGAAAATTTTGTTGACGCCACTGTAGGCGGTGGCGGTCATAGCCGGGCGCTCCTGGAACGCACCAGCCCGTCTGGCCGGCTCCTGGGATTGGACCAAGACCAGCGCGCGCTGAATGCCGCCAAAAAAAATCTGTCCGATTTCGCTTCCCGCGTCATCTTAGCCCGCGGCAATTTCAAAGACCTGGCAGTCATCGCCACCGAGCAGGCACCAGGCATTCAATTTGACGGCCTCTTGCTTGACCTCGGTCTGTCATCCGACCAATTGGCCGGAGGCCGGGGACTCTCCTTCCAAATCGATGAGCCGTTGGATATGCGTACTGACACTACCCTGGAAATTAGCGCTGCCGACCTCATCAACACTGCCCCCGCCGCCGAACTGGAAGCCATCTTTCGCCGCTACGGCCAAGAACGCTGGGCCCGTGCCATTGCTGAGCATATCGTTAAACGACGCTCGACCGCGCCCATCACCACCACCGCGCAACTGGCTGAACTCATTACCTCGGTTTACTGTTCCAAAGGTTCTCACGCACGCCATCCGCATCCCGCCACCCGCGTCTTTCAGGCCTTGCGTATTGCCGTCAATCACGAATTGGAAAATTTGAAAATCGTACTCAACCAAGCCGCCTCCGTTTTAAAACCCGGCGCCCGACTGGCGGTTATCAGCTTCCATTCGCTGGAAGACCGCATCGTAAAAGAATTTTTTAAAGCCCATCCCGACGCCTGGGAAATCGTCAACAAAAAACCCCTGATTGCCGATGTCGAAGAATTAAAAAATAATCCCCGCGCTCGTAGTGCCAAACTGCGCGTCGCGCTTAAAAAATAATTATCACTAATCCAAATTATATGACCGGTAGTCTTATCAACCATCATGCCCGCGCTAAATCAAGCCCGCTAAAAAAAATCCACCACGCCATTCATTGGTTTGTGGAGTGTCAGTGGAAAGGTTGGGTTGTAGGTGCAGTCGCGGTTTTGATGTTGTTTGGCTATCTATTTGAAGTGAATGCTCTGGCCATCAAGGGCTTCGAAATCCAAGAAGTGGAAAAGCAAATTGTCGCCCTGGAAAAAGAACACAATGATTTAAAAGTTACTGTCGCGCAAATGCAGTCTCTCAATGACTTAGAAGGTATTTCTCGTAATCTAAACTTAGTTAAAATTAACCAAGCCGAATACCTACCCTCCATGCAGGGCGTGGTGGCTTGGAACAAATAATTGGTTTTAGCATGGCGTTAGGACTACGGCATCGTTGTCATCACGCCACTCGGCGCCCCGCGCCCGGTCATACGGGATTCACGCGCGGAGCGTTTATTGTTAGTTTGCTTTTTCTATTATCCGCCGGCATTGCCACGCGTCTTTTTTGGCTGCAAATCGTCCATGGCCAAGAGTATAAAAGGCTGGCTCTCAATCTACACGGCCTGGTCAAAGAGCTTGAGCCTCGTCGTGGGGAGATTCTATTGCGCGCGACCTCCAATCAATCTACCGCGCCCCGCGCCATTGCCACCAGCCGCAATTTTTTTGATGTTTATGCCGTACCGTCGGTTATGCAGCAAAATAATTCCACTAGCAGCCTATTTTCTGTCGCTGAACAGCTAGGCGCTCTTTTATCGGTTGATGTGCCCACTCTAGAACAACGTTTTTCTAAACTTGGAGATCCCTACGAGCCGGTTTGTGAAAAAATTGACGAGACCAAAGCACAAACCGTCACCGCGCTCAATCTACCCGGCATTGATTTAATTCCACATTCCAGCCGCTATTATCCTGATCAAAATCTCTTCAGCCATATTACGGGTTTCGTTGGCTACCAAGACGAACAAAAAACCGGGCTCTATGGACTGGAGCAATATTTTAATCAGGTCCTGGGAGGTGAAGGTGGCTATCTCTCGACCGATCAAGATATCGCCGGTAACCCCATTTCCACTTCCGGTCTTAACAAAAAAGACGCCGTTGATGGAGCTAATCTAGTTTTGACTCTGGACTATCAAATTCAATATACCGCTTGTGCCGAACTGCGTCAGGCTGTGGAAAAATACGGCGCCGTATCTGGCAATGTCATCGTCATGGATCCCACCAGCGGCGCACTATTGGCGCTTTGTAATTATCCAAACTTTGATCCCAATACATATAGTCAAGAAGATGACATCGGCATTTTTATCAATCGCG
>CAZJMI010000051.1:0-5955 GCA_964547305.1 uncultured Gammaproteobacteria bacterium | reverse complement strand
CGCGAATGCTGATGATTTCCGGTGGCATGTGATGGAAATTTAGGCAAATGATTTTGGAAGTATAGCATACGAGGCAAGGAGGGGCAAGGGTGGGGGGTAGGCCTCGAAAAAGCGATGAGCCCCCTTACTTGTCTCGAAGACCCGCGTGCCAGCCCCCAGCGTGGGCTGGCCGCTCCCACTCGGGCTCGCTCGTCCGCCCGCTGGCGGACACCCTGCCCGCTCGCCCTGCGTGAGGGTCTTCTCTGACAAGCAAGGGAGTCTCATAAGAGAATAAGTATTAGCGGTAGACCCGCTAGGGATTCCGAAATAGCACAGGGAGAACTGACAAATATAATAGGCGGGGTAGGCAGTAGACCAGTTGCTGGTTCAGAAACAGCACGGGGAGGGCTATACTATAAAAAATAAGGGCGGGGGTAGGACTCTATAATAAAGCAAAGGCGGAAACGGGAAAAAATAAAAAATACGCACAAAAAAGCCAGCCCCGCGAGGGGCTGGCGTGAGGAAACGGGAGATGGAAATGAGATTAGAGGTCGGCAACCCAACCATCCTGGGTAATGCAAGCACCATTAGTCTGCGTATCGCCTGCTCCGTATGTTATGGCCGTTAAGCCGAGCGCGTCGTTGGCGTTCTCAAAGTAGGTGCAGAATTTGTAACTATCAATAGCAACAGTACTTCGTACAGTATAACCACAAGCAACCTTGCCAAGGGCGGCACAGGCGGTGTCTGGGGTTTGCGGGGATTTAACATTGACCCAAGTAATATACTCGGCATTATCACAACCAGCAGTAGTGTCGTTAGTTACTACACCAGCAGCTTCACGAGTGTCAGTCGCGCTGCATCCTCCTACATAGGTATTTTTGTCGGTGTTCCACAGCTCCATGGCGGTGGACATTTGCTTGAGGTCGGAGACGCGTTTGGCGTCACGGGCTTTTGATCGGGCTTTGTTGAGCGAGACGGTGGCGAGGGTGGCGAGAATACCGATAATGGCGATGACTACCAGCAACTCAACGAGAGTGAATCCTTTGGAAGATTTTTTAAACATAGTTATTTCTCCTTTGATTAGCGCGGTGCCGATAGGCGACCGCTATTGGTTAAGTAAAATATTTAAAACGGGATTGATTGATGTGAGCTCGACCTTTTTAATTTTTAACCGTTCTATAAATTATTATAGCACAAGCAATTATAGAAACCAATGTGGATATGTCAGGCGGGGCGATTTTTAAATAACGGCAGCGAGGTTGTACATGGGCAGAATAACAGCAGCGACCATAATGGCGACGCCGATGCCGAGTAGGACGATGACGGCCGGTTCGATGAGGGTGATCAGATCCGACATCATAGTTTCGACTTCCTTGGCATAAAAATCCGCGACTTTACCCAAAACTTCTCCTAGTTTGCCGGACTTCTCCCCTACTGCCAATGACTGTGAGAGCATGGGAGGCACGACGGGACTATCCAAAAATACTCCAGCGAGAGAATTGCCGTCTTCCACTTCTTTTTTGGTGCGTAAAATGAGGTCGGAATAGACTTGATTGCCGACAACGCCGGCGACCACTTCTAGCGCGTAGGGCAAGGGCACGCCGCCGTCGGAAAGGGTGGCCAGACTGCGGGCGAAACGCACCAGATGGATTCTTTGATATAGTTTGCCCAAGAGCGGGGCGCGTAATTTCAGTAAATCCCATTGGTCGCGGCCGTCATCGGTGGCGACATACAATCTCTGGGCAACTACCGCGGCGATAATGATACCCAGCAAGAGCCACCACCAATGCACAAAAAGATTGCTGGTGCCGATGAGTAGTCTGGTAGTCCAGGGCAGTTCGCCGCCGGCTTCCAAAATAACATCAATCAGTTTGGGAACAATGAAAATCATGACGATAATACCGACGATAACCAACATACTGAAAACAAAGACGGGATAAATGGTCATACTTTTGATTTTGGCGCGTAATTCGTAGTCGCGCTCTTTTTGGTCGGCCAGATAATTTAAAACCTGGTCTAGGCGACCGGTGGTTTCACCGGTTTTGATCATACTGACGAAGAAATCATCAAAAACTTTCGGGTATTTGGCCATGGCGGCAGATAATTGGCCGCCACCGTCCACCTCGTCGGCGATATCTTGCACAACTTTTTTTAATTTGGGGTTGGCGGTTTGTTCTTTGAGAATATGCAAGGATTGAACGACGGGAATTTGGGCAGAAATCATGACGGACAGTTGGCGAGAAAGCATAACTACGTCCTTGGCAGTAATGTGGTGTAAAAATGGCAGGTCGGCCAGTTCAATTTCGTCTTTGGGGCGCTCGGTGACTTCCAAAAGAACCAGCTCGCGAGCGAGTAGAATTTCAACAGCGGCCTCGCGAGTGGAGGCGTCGATGGTGCCATTGATATCTTGGCCTTGAGAATTTTTGGCGCGGTAATTGTAGATTGACATATTTATTCGCGGGTAATCCGCATAACTTCTTCAATAGTAGTCATGCCCATGAGGGCTTTGATAATACCGTCCTGATTCATAGTCAAAAGTCCGAGTTTGGCAAATTCGGTTTGTAACTGCTCATTACTGCCACGGGCCAAAATGATTTTTTTCATTTCGTCGTTGATGGGCAGCACTTCTACGACAGCAATACGGCCTTTGTAACCAGTTTCAGCGCATTGTGAACAGCCAGCACCGGCGTAAAATTTGAGATTTTCTAGATCGCCAGACCAATGTTCGGACAGATTGGGAATTTTTTCCAGAATAGCTCTAACTTCCGCCAAAACTTCGGGGGCGAGCTGGATTTCTTGTTTACAATTTTCACAAATTTTGCGACCCAGGCGCTGGGCAACCACGACATTGAGAGTGGAGGTGAGTAAAAATGGCTCAACTTGCATATCCAAGAGACGCGGGATGGCGCCGAAGGAATCCGAGGTGTGCAGGGTGGAAAGTACGACGTGACCGGTAAGGCCGGCATGAATGGCCAGCTCGGCGGTTTCATTGTCACGAATCTCCCCCACCATGACGATATTGGGATCTTGACGCAAGATGGAACGCAAGCCGGAAGCAAAAGTAAAGCCGACATCGGGGCGGATTTGCGACTGATTGACGCCGGTGAGATAATATTCAATCGGGTCTTCCAGAGTGACAATATTGACTGATTCTTTGTTGAAACGATTTAAAATGGAGTAAAGGGTGGTGGTTTTACCAGAGCCGGTGGGGCCGGTGGAGAGGAACATACCACGAGCACTTTGCATGCGTTTGTTCATAACTTCCAGCGACTTGCCGATAAAGCCCAGGTCTTCCAGGGTGGGTGCCACGTCTGGAGTATCCAAAATTCTCATAACCACTTTTTCATTTTCCACGAGGGGGAGAGTGGAAACACGGAAATCTATATCTTTTTCGTTGATGGTGAGACGGAAACGACCGTCTTGAGGGATACGGGTTTCATCGATTTTTAAATTGGCGACAACTTTGACACGGGAAATGAGGCCAGCGTGAATATATTTCGGTAAGGATAAAAAAGTGCGTAAAATGCCGTCGACGCGGAAACGGATACGGGTTTCTTTGAATAAAGGCTCAATATGAATGTCGGAGGCGCCGGTTTCCACGGCTTGCTGAATAATAATGTCCACCATTTTGGTGACGGGGGCGTTTTTGATGGCCTCTTCAAAGCCTTTTTGCTGAACAATTTTTTGTTTGCGGGGAGCGGCGTCGATTTTTTCTTTGGCGGCTTTGAGGGCCTCTTCAACTTCGACGGCAACGGCTCCATATTGATTGAAAGCTTTTTGAAAATCGTCGTGGGTGGTGAGAAAGTATTTCGTAGTCAGGCCATTTTGACGGCCGATAAAATCCACGGCCTCACGAGCGGCGGGATCAGTAGGCTCTACCAAGGCAACACTTAAAACCGTGCCAGATTTTTCAAAACAAATGGCTTGGTGCTTTTCGGCCACGGCCGAGGGGATAATTTCAATCAGGGTTTTGTCTATTTTTTTGCCGGTCAGGCTGATGAAAGGCAGTCCCAGGGCTTCGGCGCGCACTTGGGCTAATTTATCTTCAGTCAAAAGAGCTTTGGCGCGCAAAACATCTTCCAGGGATTGTTTTTGTAAGCGAGATTCACTGACGGCAGCTTTGAGAGCTTCCTGTCCAACCCAATTGCGCTTGAGAATGGCTTGAATGAGTTTTAGATGGTAATTGTCGGCGGCCATGAAAGATGAAATTAGTTGGCTGTGGTTGAAGTATTGACCGGGGTCGTGGTGGTAGTGTCGGTCACGGTGGCAGTGGTGGGAAATATTTCAGCGGCGGTGGGGATAACAAATGGATTGGGGCGGCCAACTAGTTCATAGCCACCTATGCCCGGAACGGCAACCGGAGTATTGACTGGTTCGTTGAGCCAAGCCGCGTCTTCGGGGGTGGCGGCTAGTCTTTGAAATTGTGGGCTGTTTAAAAGTTTTTCCAAGGCTTGGGTAAAATTACCGGCGGAAAGTTTTTTGATCGGAGCGAGGGCGGTCAAAGCAGTATTGTCAGGGACGGCGGGACCAAAAACCGGCCAAAGTAAGAGGTAGCCCAAACCCAGCCAGGCGAGAATAACTAGAATATAGGGTAATTTATAAATCCAGTTTTTATTTGAAGCTGCCATATTATTTAAGATAATAAGTGTTAAGTTCCACGTCTAGACTGTCCATTTTTTCTGGCCAAGAAACTCGGGTGACATCCATAATTTCGGCGGAATTTTCCAAGGCGGTCAAGAAACGTTTAATTTTTCCGTAATCGGCTTGGGAAAGTTTTAATCTGATTTGTACAATACCAAGGTCTTGAGGGGCATCGGCGGGAATTTTTTCCAAAACTTGAGCGTTGATGGAGTCCATAGTTAAACCCATGGAAGTGACCAGGCGATCGAAGCGGACATAAAGACGGGGCAAGTCCACGCCGGGAGAAATGAGGGATTCCATGATGTCTATTTTTGAAGTTTCCAGTGTGTTGTAGGTGGCTTCCATATCGCGGAGGTCTTTAAGCTCGGCTTGGCGCTGGGTGAGGCGGGAGCGTAGGTCTATAATCTGTACTTGTACTTGTTGATAGGTGTCTAAAAGCGGCGAGAGCCAGAAAAGATAGGCGGCGGCGGTAATTAAAAGCGCGCCCCAAAATATAACAGCGGTGCTTTTTCCGACAATGAGGGTTTTAAAAGTCTTTTTTTCGCGCGGTGCTTTTTTGTCCATAATATTTTTATCGTGGGCTATTTATCGCGGGCGTTCGATGCTGGATTTGAATTGAAAAGCGTTTTCCGCCAATCCGAGAGTCAGGCCAAAGGCGGCACGGCTGCCGTTGGCGGCAGAATTCATTTTAATTTCGGAAATGGAAACTGTCTTGGCAAAATCTTTAGCGTTTTGCAGGAGGCGCATTTGGCGGGCAGAACTTTCGTAGCTGGCGGCGGTCGTTTTTAACATCAAATCCTTGCCGGGCTCAATGCTCAAGCCGGAATAAGCCGTGCCGGTAAGTGTATAATTTTCCAAATAGGTCAAAATGTTGGTGGCATAACTATGGCCGTCCAAAAGCGTTTGAGCGCGACTAATTTTGTCGCGCAGGGTGTTGACACGCAGTTTAACATTGCCCATTTGAGCAATGCTGTTATCGGTGGTTTGAATTTGTTGCTCCAGGTCGCTTTTTTGAGCAGCGATGGAGAATTGTTGCCAGTACAGTAGGGCGCCACAGGCTAGACAGATAAAAATAGTCAAACCGAGCCAAGTAAAAACTTTTGACGAGGCGCGGCTGGCACGGGCGACGCGGCGATCGGTTTGCGGGAGAAGCGAAATAGCGGTGGAAGTTTTTTCTTCGGATGATAGCGGGGAGGGACCAGCGGTAGCGATGGAAAATTCAGACGCGGGGGCGGGAGCGGCAGGAGGTGGTGGGGGCGGGGGCGGAGCAGGGACGGGGTTGGGCGACGAAGCAACAGAAACAGCCGCGGGGGGGGTGGCTCCGTCAATCGGCAA
>CAZJMI010000050.1:0-6664 GCA_964547305.1 uncultured Gammaproteobacteria bacterium | reverse complement strand
AGCTGAATCGGTTTTGACCGCCGAATTCGGTACTAGTAAAACATCCGCTTTAACTTCGGTCATAATCGAGACCCCTACTGTCATACCGGATTTCACGCGCTCATCCTGGGTATCAAAAACAATTTTGACATTATAGGTGACTACGCCCTGTGAAACTGTCCCGAGCGTATCCATTGTGGCTACTGTGCCGGTCAAACTTAGATTTTCCACCGCATCAAAAGCCAGCGTGACTTTTTGACCAACTTTGACCTTGGCGGCATCCACCTCGTTTAAAGGTATTTCAGCAATATTTTGTTGGGTAATAATAGTTGCTACGGTCGTACCGGTAGAGATAGTGTCACCCTTTTCTACTCCTACGGTCGCCAGTACACCGTCAAAAGGCGCACGCACAGTGTAATCAGCCAGTTTTTCTTGAGCATCGCGCAGAGCGTCTTGCTTTTGTTGAATGCTGATTTGTGCCGAACGCAAGTCCAGCGAGTCGGGACCATCTTTGAGATTTGCCAGGGAAATGGTTTTTTCCGCGATAGAACGAGTGGCATTAATGATGGCTGATTTATCATTTTGAATAGTGCTTTTATCCGACAACAAAGTCGCCAGATAAGAATTGGTCTGTCCGGTATAACTGTTTAAGTTGGATAAATGCGCGCTGGCGATGGTAGCGGGGGTTAAATCGTGCTCGGTTAATTTGTCAGCATAAAATTGTAATAAATTGTTGGCGCTTTTGACTGTCTCGGCAATACTTTTGTTAGTTTCATATGTTTCAAGAATTAAACTTTCAACGGTGGTGGTAGAAGAAAAGCGGCTGGCGGATTTATAATCGTCAAAGTTTTTGTCATAAGCTGTCCGCGCGATTTGATATTTGGCATCGGTGTCATTGCGATACTGTTGAACTTTGGAATCATAGTTTTTGACACTGTCACTGTAAAAATCCAAATTGGCTTGGGTTCTGCTGTAATCAAAACCATAAATAATATTATGCAGTCCGGTCATCACTGTTGGCAGATTTAAAAAGACATTGGACACATCATTAAATCCATCTTCATAGGCCTTGGCCAGGTCGTCATGAGTTTTAGAGAGCGATTCCTTGGCTTGCGCCAGTGAATTTTCCGATTGCATGATGGTCAGCTCTTCGGCGGGGGCTTGCAGTTTTTCCAAAGATAATTGCGCGGTGGTCAAACTGGTCTGCGCGTCACGCACGGCCTTGAGAGCGTCTTTGGCATTGATTTGCGCGATAATGGCGCCGGATTTGACCGTCTGGCCGACTTTGACCGGCACATTAATGACATCGCCCCCGGCGCGCGGTTGAATATCCACTTGGCTGGAAGCGGAGACCTGCCCGCTACCATCCACGGAATTAATCAGTGTCCCCCTTTCCACGGCGGCTAAAACATAGCGTGTTTCGCCGGCATTTTTAGTAAGATTTTTATAGATACTCCAGCCAGCTAAGATTACCGCCAGTACGATGATAGCGCTCCAAACTTTATGCTTGCGCGCGAATTGCTTGATTTTCTTTAACATAGGTAAAATAATTTATGATTAGCGTTGCGGGGCGGGCGGCATTTTCGGGGCGGACTTTGGCGTGGTAGATGGCCGATCTCCCGATACTTCCATTTCCGGTATCAGACGAATTAATTTGGCAGAAATTTGACCATTTTCATTGGGCTCGCCGATAACTATTACAAAATCATCCACTTTTAAATCGGCGATGGTCAAAGCATCGCGCATGGATTTGATAGCGGTATATTCTCCTACTATAATGACTTTTTCCACATTGTCGCGGCCGGCGATAGTGAAACTTTGTCCGTCAATTTTAATAATTTGGCCCAAAGTGCCGTTGGCGTCAATAAAATCGCGGTCGCCGAAGCCTTGAGCAAAACCGGCGCGCGGACCGGCGAAATTGGTGTGATAATTGCTGTTCCAGCGGCAAGCGAAATCGGCGCGCTTGGCTCCGACTACTAGGCCGCCTTTGAATACGATAGCTAAGACCAGAAAGGCGGCAATACCGAAAACCATACCGCCGAAGAATTTGGATTGAAAAATTTTTCCGAAATCAAGATGCATAAATTTATGTTAAATGCTAATAATTAAACTGCCGACAGTGCTACCAGAGGGAGCGGCCAGCGCGATTTTTTGCCATTCTTGCGCCAATCTACGCGCGGCATGGAAAATAACCAGCAGTACCGCCGAGAAAGCGATGAGCCCGGTTGCCGGTAGAGTCTCCAGTAAAGAAAGCGCGAAACTTTCCCATTGCGCCAAAATAATCCGCGTGTCGGAGAAAAATAAGGAAAAATACTGTATAAAACCGGATTCTAACATACCGGCGCGCAGAATATTTAAGGCCGGCAAAAAGGCGACTAGGGCTACGGTCAGGCCCACAGCCCAAATTATCAAACGGCGCTTGGCCGCGGCGATTTGGCGCTCGTTATGTATGCGCGACATAACTTGGCGCAACAAATCGGCCGGCACTTCCGGCATGGGGTTGGCTTTGATAATTTCGGGCTGTTGAGTTGGAAACATAGTTGTTAATTCGGGCCTCAAAGATAATACGATTGAGCGGGTTGTTTTGGTGCGCGCGGGGCGCGGAGGTTTATTCCAATAATTCTTTCAGCCGGCGCAGGGCGCGCCAGTAGCGGCTTTTGACGGTATTGAGCGACAATTTCAGTTCGCGCGCGATTTCTTTGAAGCTTAGCTCGCGACCGTGATGTGCTTCCAAGACTTGTTGCTGCTCTGGCGGAAGTTGGGCGGCGGCTTGATTCAAGTCAGTGGTGAGTTCGTGTTGTTGATAGACATCCTCGGGACGCGGCTCTTGGTCGGTTATAAATTCGGCAAAATAATTCCAATCGGGGTCAGCGTCAAGAGAAGCGGATAACGCTGAAAATGGCATGGTTTTTTTCTTTTTACACCAATCTAGGGCAGCATTTTTGGCAATAGTAAAAATCCAAGCACGAAAATTGCCGTATTTTTTAAACTTTTTGCGGTGGCGCCAAACCCGCACAAAGGTCTCTTGAGCTAAATCTTCGGCCTCATCGCACGCGCCGGTATAACGATAAGCTAAATAGTAAATTGGTTTTAAATAGCGAGCAAACAAAAGCTCCAGCGCGGCTTCATCGCCACGCAAATAATCAGCCAGTAGTTGTTCATCTCTGACTTCCATAGTCCGCGAATTGTAGCACCAAAAAGATAAAATTACAAGCCCATGCCAAGACCTTCCACACCCTTCATTTCTTCGGACATAATTTTTTGTATTTGGCGCATGGCATCGCGAAAGGCCTCAATCAGGGCGCGCTCTTGGCGGCGTTGGTCCAACTCGGGGTTGAGATGGATTTCCAGTACTTCCATTTTGCCATTTATTTTAACGCTGACGCCTTCATGAGTCGTGGTGACGGTTTTACTTTTTAATTGTTGCTGAAGCTCATAAACTTTTTTGAGCTGTTTCATTTTGTCAAACATGGCCTTGTTATTATGTGGTTAGATATATTTTAAAGCGTTAAATCAGAGAGTCTTTTTAAATCCAAGCGCTTAGTGGCGGAGTCGTAGAGCGCGAAGCTGGCCTCATGGCGGCGGCCGCAGAGATTGCCGGGATTGATTAAAAAAGCGGAATTAATTTTTTCAATCCAGGGGCGGTGCGTATGACCATAGAAAACTATAGAGTAGCAGCCGGAACGAGCTAGGTCCTTAGCAGAGGCGGGGGTATGACAAAAAGCGATGCAGGGACCTTGAGGTGATTGGTCAAGATGGAGGTCGCCGCGCGCGCCGTGGTAAATAAGGCGGGGTTGAGCGTCGGGCGGTAATGTGGCAAATTCATTTGGGAAATCTCCGTTGCCAGCGACTAGATGGATAGGCGCGGAATAATTTTCCGGCCAAGCTTCACACAGGCTTGCCCAGTGGGTCAAATCTCCACAATGAATAATTTGCTCCACGTCATGGTCGCGAAACCAGGTGAGTGTTAATTTTAAATTTTCCAAGTGGTCGTGGGAATCAGAAATAATACCAAGTAACATTTTAACCGGTTAAAAATTTTTTGAAGGCTAAAATAACGATAAGCAGGCTGAATACCAAGCCGGTAAAAATCATGATCTTCGGAAAGACAGGATCGTTTGGGATAGGGGCGATAGGTGGAAGCTCGGTGGTAGAAGTGTTGTTTGCCAATAAGGCACCGGGATTGACGCAGCCGACGGTGTTGCAAAGTTCTATTTGCTTTTCCAGAGAAGTAGCCACCGAGTCATTGAAGCCGCTAACTACGTAGCGGTCGATAAAAAAAGCGGGGACGCTCATATCTCGGTAGCTATAAATCTGCGAAAGTGAATAGAATATCCATCCGTTGGCTTCGTTTTGAGTGACTTCAAACTGACGGATTTTTAAATAGGGATATTGCGTTTTCCAAGTTTCAATTTTTTTTAAGGCTTGCTGACAATAGGGGCAATTTTGGTCATAAAAAAAATACATTTCCGTCTGGTCGGCGGCGCGGGTCGGTAGGGCTGGCAGCACAAGGGAAAGTGCTACGACCAGGGTTAAAATAAGTCGCGTTAAAATTTTCATTGTTTGGAAATGAAATAAATCAGGCCGGAGGCTAGAATAACAATAATTAGGATTTGAAACAAGCTCCAACGGTCAAGGGGGCGCAGAGAGCCGGAGGTGGAGGTCGCGGATGTGACGGTGACTTGGTCGGTGGTGGGGGCGGGTAGTTCTTTATCGGGGGTGATATCCACGGCGGGCGCTTGATTGCCAACGCATTGAGCCTCTTGGCAGCCGCCGGAACATTGCGCGAGTAATTCTTCGTCTAGGCTGGAGCTATAACGACAGCGCGCGCTAAGGCAATAGCCATCTTGTACGGCCCGACTACGCAAAAGCAAATTGCCACGACAATAGGGTTCACCCCAATCACCATAGACTGGCTGCGAGCAAGGTTCCACGGGCTGGTCGGTTTGAGTCAAAATACAGGCGCCGGCGCCGGCAACAGGCTGACATTGATAAGACCGTGAACGATTGTAGAGGTCTAAATCTTGGCAAAAATTTTCTCCGGCGGGAGAGGAGCGGCCGCAAGTTTCAGTCGCACAAAAAGAACAGGCTTGCTTTTGACAGGTTTGATAGCAAAGCCCGGCGGTTCGCAACCAGGTGGTTTTCAAGTCGGCACAGGCGGGGTCGGTGGCTAGGCAGTCAGGCGCCGAAGATGAATCAAGCTGCGCGAGGCAAGCGTTGAAACAAGCGCGCGGGTCGCAACCGGCGGCGGGTGGAGTGTAGGAGACAGCGGTAAGCCAAGAGGCGGGTGGATTAATGGCGGTAGATGAAGAGGTCACGGTTTGGCTCCAAATTTTCCAGGCTTGTGCCAAGATGGCACCCGAATCATCCAAGACGGCAACGCGCAAACGCCAAATGCCGGCCCCCAAGTCGGAGTGACCGGAAAAATCTTGCTTGGCGCGCCATGATAAATTTTCAGTAAAATTTTCCGACAAATTACGCCAGGTATTGTCCGGAGACCAGACGGCTAGTTGGAATTTGAGGGCGGGCCATTTTTTGAATCCGGGGTTGCTGATTTGACAGCGCCAAGAAAGACTGCCGTCTATTTGTTCCCAAGAGCAAGAATCGATAGCGACTTCAGGGATAACTTGGCTCTGTACTTTTGTAAACCACAAAACGGACAACGCAGCACCGCCGACAAAAAGCAGCAGAGCGCACAAAATTAAAATAATTTTGGGTTGATTATTCACGGATGCGAATTGGATGAAAATAAGTTTAGGCGAAGTCGGCGACCCAGTTTTCTTTGACTTGGACTTCTAACTCTAAGTATACCTTATTATCTAAAATTTGTTCCAGTTCTTTGCGCGCCAGCGAGCCAATTTGTTTGATGCGTTTGCCGCCAGAGCCGATGAGCATTTTTTTGTGGCCGAGTTGTGAAGTAATGATAACGGCTTGAATGTAGAGTAAATTATTGTCACGACGGGTGATATCCCCTACTTCGACTTTGACACGGTAGGGAATCTCTTCGCCCATGAGTAAAAATATTTTTTCGCGAATTAATTCGGCGAACCAGGTTTTATTTTCCATAGAGGTGAGCTGATAATCAGGAAAATATGGATGGCCGACGGGAAGATATTGAAAAATTAGATCTAGAAGCGGTTTCAAATGTTTGTGCTTGGCGGCAGAGACTCCGATGGCGGCGTCAAAATATTCGGCCAGGTCTTGATAGTCAACCAAAAATTTGGGACGGAAGGTGTCTATTTTGTTGATGACTAAAATTTTTGGTAGTTTGGAATTTTTTACCAGGGCGAGAATGGTGCTTTCCTCTTCTTTGATTTCTTTGTTGGGGTCAACCACATAGAGAATCAAATCGGCGCCCTTGGTGGAATCTTTGGCTTTTTGGGTGAGTTTGGCGGTGAGCTGGTCGTGGGCTTTATGGAAAAAGCCGGGTGTATCGAGAATAACCGCTTGACCGCGGGGGTCGTGGATGACTCCTTGAATAATGTCGCGAGTGGTTTGTGCCTTAGGGGTGGTGATGGCGACTTTGGTGCCGACGAGATTATTGAGCAGGGTGGATTTACCAGAGTTGGAGCGTCCCAGGAGGACGACAAAGCCGGATTTGAAATTGGGGTCTCGGGGGATGGTCGGGTCGAAATCCGGAATGGCTAGTGACGGATCTGTGGACGGGTTTGAGGTAGTCATTTTA
>CAZJMI010000049.1:0-6720 GCA_964547305.1 uncultured Gammaproteobacteria bacterium | reverse complement strand
TTCAAAAATCATTTCCGCCCCATCTTACACCAAACATTCAAAAATGTCAAGCCCGTTATTTCCCCGCCCCCTTGCTTTATTTTTACAACTTTGCTAAATTGACAATAGCCTGAAATAATTTTAAGAATCTTATATCAAGTCAATCCTATGCTTAAGAAAGACGTCAAAGGTAAGCTCATCAAAAAGTTCGCCACCCACGGACTAGATACCGGCTCACCCAATGTGCAGGCCGCTATTTTGACCGAGGAAATCAAAAAACTGACCCTACACTTGCAGGCTCACAAGCACGACTTTTCCTCTCGTTTAGGGCTTTTAAAGAAAGTCGGCCAACGCCGTCGCCTGCTTAAATATCTGCAAGTTGAAGACCCCAAGGCCTATCAAGAAGTTTCCGCGGCCTTAGGTCTTAAAGTCGCCGCCTCCGTTTAAATTATTTTTTTCTAACATTTTTATGATCAAACACCCGGACCAACGCGTTGGAGTTTTCGTGGACATGGGCAACATGTATCATTCCGCGAAAAATCTTTTTGGCGCGCGGGTTAATTTTGCTAATGTTTTAGAGGCCGCCGTGGCCGGCCGCAAACTTATTCGTGCCTCCGCCTATGTCGTAAAATCGCAAAGCCCCGAAGAAGAAACTTTTTTTGAAGCCCTGGACAAACAAGGTTTTGAAGTCAAAATGAAAGACCTGCAAATTTTTGTCGGCGGCATGAAAAAGGGCGATTGGGACGTTGGCATTGCCATTGATGCTATTAAAATGGCATCCGCCCTTGATGTTATTGTTCTTGTCACCGGTGATGGCGATTTCATTCCTTTAGTCAAATATCTGCAATATCATGGCAACCAAGTTGAAGTTGTTGCTTTTGACGAAACCGCCTCCAGCCGGCTCAAGGAAGAGGCTGACGCGTTCTTGGATTTAAGCGCCGACAAAAGAAATTTCCTTTTGGCGGACAAAAAAACTGTCAATCGCCGCCGGATTATTACTCCGCGCCGCGCTAGATAATTATTAATTTATTAGGTTGCCAGTCGGCAAACAGGTAGGCGATGAGTCTTGTTCAGAGCCTAAAGTTTGTTGAGTGGCTACCACGAAAGGATTCCGTTCTATGATTACACCAGCCAAGTTTACTCTTGAGTGGGCCGGGCGTCCGCTCACCATTGAAACCGGCAAATTTGCCGGACAAGCCAACAGTGCCTGTACTGTGCAATATGGCGAAACCATGGTTTTGGCCACTTGTGTTATTGGAAAGACGCCTCGTGAGGGCGTTAATTTTTTACCCCTCATGATTGATTATGAAGAGCGTCTTTATGCTGCCGGAAAAATTAAAGGCTCTCGTTGGATCAAACGCGACGGCCGACCCACCGACGAAGCCGTCACCATGGGCCGTATGATTGATCGTGGTTTGCGACCGCTCTTCGACGAGCGTATTCGTCGCGACATTCAAGTTAATCTGACTGTCCTCTCCTACGACCAGGAAAACACTCCCGACATTCCGGCTTTACTAGCCGCCTCCGCCGCCCTGGCCATTTCTGAAATTCCCTGGCACGGCCCCATCGCTGGTGTTCGTGTCGGACGCGTTGACGGTCAATTTATTCTCAACCCCCTCTACGGCCAAAGAGAAGCCTCTGACTTCGACCTCATTCTCGGCGGCACTGGAGAACGCATCTCTATGCTTGACGCCAGTCTTAAAGAAATTGACGAAGACACTGCCGCCTCCGCTATGGAATTTGGACAAGCCGCTTTGGCTCCGGTGCTGGAATTAATTGCCCAGGCTCAAAAAGAAATCGGTTTGGAAAAAATATCCCTCGTCGAAGCGGAAAAAGAGGAAAAGCTTCAAGTTAAAAACCAAGCCCTCGAATACATTAATCAACAAATAGAGGCGCTAGTTTTTGATTCTCCGAAAAAAACCAAGCAAGAAAAAAATTCCGCTATGGATCAAATCACTAAAATGGCCGATCAATATCTAGAAGAGCAGGGGATTGGCAAAGACAAGCGCTCGAGTGTTGCCGATTGGGTTTATTCCGCCCTCAAAGAACAAACCTCCAAATACATTTTGGAACATAGCCAAAGAGTCGACGGTCGCGCGCTCGATGAAATTCGTCCGCTCACCTGTGAGGTGGACGTGCTACCGCACAACCATGGTTCGGCCATGTTCAAACGTGGTGGCACTCAAGTTCTGTCCATTGTCACCCTTGGTGCTCCTGGCGATGAACAATATCTGGATGGCATGGAGCTTTCCGGCAAAAAAAGTTATTTTCACCACTACAATTTCCGTCCTTTTTCTGTCGGTGAAGTTGGCCCCACCCGCAGTCCCGGCCGTCGAGAAATTGGCCATGGCGCCCTCGCTGAAAAGGCCGTCATCCCCACCCTGCCAATCAAAAGTAAATTTCCTTATACTATCTGTGTTGTCTCTGAAGTTTTAGAGTCCAATGGCTCTTCCTCCATGGCCTCAGCCTGTGCTTCATCTATGGCCCTTATGGCCGCTGGCGTGCCCGTCGCCAAACCAGTTGCCGGCATTGCTATCGGTATCGCTACTGAAAAAGACGCCGACACCGGCCACATTAAAAATTACCGCGTCTTTACCGACCTGCAAGATATAGAAGATGGCGAAGGCGGCATGGATTTCAAAGTCACCGGCACTCCCGATGGTATTACCGCCATTCAAATGGACACCAAAACCACCGGTCTGACCAAAGACATTGTTCGTGAAGCTTTGCGCCAAGCTCGTGACGCTCGTTTGCGTATTCTAGATGTGATTGCCTCCGCCATTCCCGCCGCCCGCCCGCAAGTTTCTCCTTTAGCGCCCAAGATTTCCATCATTACTATTGATCCTGAAAAAATTCGCGACGTTATTGGCCCGGGCGGCAAAACTATCAACGAGATTATTGCCAAAACTGGCGCTGATATTGATATTGAACAAGATGGCACAGTCTTCATTACTGCCGATACCCAAGCCGGTTTGGACGAGGCACAAGAATGGGTACGCAATTTGACCCGCTCTATTGAGGTTGGTGAAATTTTCAACGGCAAAGTCGTTAAAATTATGGATTTTGGTGCCTTTGTCGAACTCTTGCCCAAACAAGATGGCTTAATACATATTTCCGAACTTTCCACCCAGCGTGTTAATCGCGTGGAAGACGTCGTTAACGTTGGCGATATTGTCCCAGTTAAAGTTATTCGCATCGACGACCAGGGTAAAATCAGCCTCTCCATGAAAGCCGCCAATATCAACCCGCCCGCCCCTGCCGCCTCGACTGATGATACAAAATTGAATTAGTCAAATAACGCCAGCTCAAGTGTTCCTGAATTTTTTCCGCCGCAAAAATATCATTCTTGCGCTAGCCCTCATTGGGCTCTTGGCGGTTTTTATTTGGAGCTTCGAATGGCACGCGGATTTTTCTTCCGAATTGGACCCCTTTTGGCGACAAGGCTTTATCATGAAATTGGAAAGCGTCCCCTCCGAAAATTTATCTCCTTTATTTACCAATCAAAAAATATTCGCCGCCTATCCCGCTGCTTTAAATTTCTTTTGCGGCTTTAATAACAACAAAGACACCCATTGTCTTCAGCGCCTCCGTTCCCTGCGCGCGGGGGACGGACTGGGCTGGACCATTACATCCGATGGTCAGCCATTTAGTTTCGTTGCTCTGAAAAAAACTTCTTGGAGCGAACTTTTGACACTCAACCCAGCAATTTTGCGCGCGCAATTTACTCCTCGCTTGGTTGGCACTGACCAGTCCGGTAATTTTTTATGGCACTATCGTCAATACGAAATTATAGTTTCGGAAGAAATCTCAATAGCGCGCGTCAGGTCTCTAATCAAATGGCTTCGTCAACCAACCCTTTTTTGGAATCCCCTCAAACAAAGCATTTCCTTCGGTGGCTATCTCAATCTGGAAAAATTACCCGCCACGGAAAGTTGGTTGCCGCAATTAAATTCCCTTCAGTCGGAATTTTCCCGCGCCGATAAAAATTTATTTTGGCGCGCCGAATTTGACGCCCATTCTTGGCAACTTCAAATACCAAAAAACTCCCTCAAAACCCGTTTCTCCGTTGATTGGCCGCCGCTTGATGAGCCGCTAGTATCATCTGATTCCGGCTGGCGTTATTGCCAAGGCGCCGACCACGACCTCTTGTGGAATATGACGCCTCGTTGGTTCACTTGGTACCCCGATCTTTATGCCACTTGGCAGGATTCGCAGGCTAAAAATTTATACCAATTTAACCTCACCGACTATTTGTCTTGGCTCCGTCAGCCGCTTTGTTTTTGGAGTCTATCGGATGCCCCCGCGGATCAAAATTCTGCTCTTCCGTTAAAAAGCACCAACCCTATTTATCTCTTAGATTTGAGTCAGGCTCAAGACTCTTGGCCTACCCGTTTGGAAAAAGATTGGCAAAGTTTCGTTGCCCTACAAAATCCTCAAATTGAAAATCGGCTCCTTCCCGACCGCACCATTATGCGCGAAATCATGCCCTCCCCCAATCCCGTACCGGTTCGTGAGGAGACCACTTTCAATGGTCTAGCATTGCGTAGTCTGATGACGGAAAATCCAATCTGGAATCTGCACTATATTTTTACTGACCCCTACCTACTACTTTCCAACCGTGTCGATTGGCTCAAAAAATTATCTTCCGCGCGCTCCCTTTGGATGTCCGCCCCAAAAACCCCCGCCATCGCGACCGTCAATGGCAAATTTAATTCCCACTGGAGCGATTTTCTCGGCTGGCAATTTTGGCAATTGGTCGAGGATCAAAATAGCTGGAATTTCCGCCTTTGGAATACCGAAATTTTGCCTTAAAATCACATTTTTATTCATCTCCCAGCCAAAAACAATCAAAGCTATGCCGAACACAAGCCCCGCCTCCATCGACATTTCCCAAGCCCGCTTCATCCATTTTTTTGGTATTGGCGGTATCGGGGTTTCCGCGCTGGCGCGCATGTTTCTGGCTGAAGGCCGCCAAGTCTCTGGCAGTGATTTAAATCCGTCCGAAATCACCGCCGAATTGACTGCTGCCGGCGCCCAGATTACCCCCGGACAAGATATTTCCCACCTACCGCCCGCTACTGATTTAATCATTTATACTGCCGCCATCGAAGTCGCCGCCCCCGAGCTTTTCCGCCAAATCAAAACCCTAAAAATCCCATCATTATCATACCCCGAAGCCTTGGGTGTAGTTTCTCGCCACAAAAAAACCATTGCCGTCGCCGGCACCCATGGCAAAACCACCACTACCGCCATGTTGGCAAAAATTTTACTCGCCGCCCACCTCGACCCTACTGTCATCATTGGCACGCTGCTTCCCGACCAGAAATCAAATTTCATCGCAGGTCAAAGTGAATATCTATTAGTGGAGGCTGACGAATATCGCCGCGCCTTTTTAAATCTTTATCCCCACATTCTTATCATCAATAATCTTGACCTCGACCATCTGGATTATTACCGCGACCTGCCGGATATTCAGTCGGCCTTTGCCTCGCTTATTTCTCAAATTGTTCCCGGCGGCTTTCTTATCACCAACCCTTCCGACCCGCACATTACCCCCCTGCTCGCCGCTTTTCAAAGTACCAACCCGTCTTCCGATGTTACCATTATGGATTATACCACCGCCAACCTCTCCACCTTAAAACTCAAAGTTCCCGGGGAACATAATCGTCAAAATGCCAGCGCCGCCCTCACCGCCGCCATCGCCCTCCACCTTGAACCTGCCGCCTCCCTCCACGCTCTCTCCGACTTCTCCGGTACTTGGCGGCGCTTCGAACACCTGGGGCAAACAGCCTCCGGTGCTTTAGTTTACGACGATTATGCCCACAATCCGCAAAAAATTTCCGCTGCTCTAGCTGGCGCGCGCGAGATGTATCCCGACAAAAAAATCATTGCCGTCTTCCAGCCCCATCTTTATAGCCGCACCAAGGCCCTGCGCGCCGAACTCACCGCCGCTATCGCCCCCGCCGACCAAATTATTATTCTGCCCATTTATCCCGCCCGCGAAGCCTTTGACCCGACTATTTCTTCTGACCTGTTAGCGGCCGATATTTCTGCCGCTCATCCCGGCAAGCCCGTTGTCGCCATTTCACCCGCCGTTCCTGCCGAGTCAATCTTTCAAGCCCTAGATGCCGCCCTTTCTTCCGCCGGCCCTGATTCACTTATTCTCTTCCTCGGTGCTGGCGACGGCTATCTTATGGCTCGTAAATTGCTGGTCTCAAAATAAATTACCCAAATTTTTTTAAATCGGCTATAATAAATTCCGTCCCAAGAATTATTTTTTTATGTCCACCAAACTTTTCAAATCACATCGCGATTTTTGGTTCTTAATTTCCCTCCACCTTGTCGCCGTGGCCTTTTTTATACTTGACCGCCTGCTCAAATCTTATTGGCACCACCAAGGGCTTTTTTACCCCAATCCTGGCGTTGCTTTCGGCGTCGCCCTCAATAATGTTTGCCTCTGGCTGATTGTTTTGGTTATTTTGGCGGTTGCCATTATTTTACTTGTTCGCGCCTATCTCTACTGGCAACCTTTTGTCATCGCCGCCTTCACACTGATTATTTTCGGCGCTGCCAGTAATCTTTATGACCGCTGGCTTTGGGGCTATGTTGTTGACTATATTCACTGGCCATTTTCCAATGTCTTTAACCTGGCCGACACTTTAATTCTTCTGGGTGTGGCAATCTTGGCGTTTAAAATCTTTCGCCCCACTCCACGCCTCAAAAATACTTAATTCATGCTAT
>CAZJMI010000048.1:0-6823 GCA_964547305.1 uncultured Gammaproteobacteria bacterium | reverse complement strand
CTTCATTTTTCCTCCATTTTCTTGCCCTTTGAGCTTTTTTCTCCTGGGCGTGAAATTTAATGCGCACCTCGCATCAAGGGCTCCTTGTGGAACTATTTTTCAAAATATCTCGCAAGATTCTTGAAAATCTTACCCCTAGAGTATAGCATACTTGCTATCTTCTGTCAATCCTTTCTATAAAATCAGCCTTAGCCCACCACAAAAGCCTACTTACCAGGAATTTTTAGTTGGGCCCTCCCCGCACTGTTTATGCATCTTATGGCGTTTTATGGGCGACTCCTCCCTATGCTATCTCGGTTATCCCGAGCGGGTCTACCGCGAGCCGACAGCTCAAATTTTCCGTAGCGCTAGCGTCTCTTTAGAGCGGAAAATTTGAGCGCGCTGGCGGCGAGGCAGGTCGCGAGGGTAGAGAGATAGTATAGGGAGCGAGGAGCTAATAGATACAGCGTGTCTTCGTGCCAACTTACGGCCTTGCCCCCAACCAAGGCGTATAATTCACCCTCTGACTCACATAATCCCCCGTGCTGGTCGTATTACTCACCGACCGCGGCCCATCAGCGCTCCCCCACCAATTATTTGGCATATTAAACGTCTCCGAATCATTATTCAGCACCGCGTACTGACCATTTCCATCAAAAATCTGCCCCATGATCGCCGGCCAACCACCCACAGCGCCCGTATCTATCTTCAATCCCACCACGTTATCTTCAAAACTACAGCTCGCCAGCATCAAATCACCCGCCGCCGCGTCTATTAGTCGCAAACCGGCGCCTGCCGAATTATTAAAACTACAATTGTTCACAGTCGCCTGTGCGTTTTTCATCGCCAACATACTTGATTGTGTCTGATTTCCCGCTCCTCCACCATAACGCATCTCCACATATTCCAAAATATTCCCGCCCGATTCGTCCAAATACACCCCCGCCCAATCTCCGGCAGCGGCTTGACTAGCGCGCCCATCCCCATTCGTATCTCCCCCAGCTTCATCGTCTCTTAAAGCTGTCAGCGTTATCGGCTGCTCCACTGTTCCACGCCAGTGCGCCCATCCCAAAGGTCCGTTGATATGCATTCCACTATTATGCCCATACTGCCACAGCTTCACCACCGCCCCCGGCTCTATTTTCAATCCATTTTCCACTTCCAGCCGACCCGAAGCCACATAAGTCATATTTGTATTTGTTCCCCATACCGTCGCCCCGCTGATAATCGCCGGATACTCTATCCCCGATGGCGTGTAAGTCCCCACATAATCTACGCGACTATTAACATTTGAAAAGTTATCGCGTATTTCCCACTCGCTCTCATTCTCCAAGCGCACTCCCGCCGGATTATCCGTGAAATTATTCTCCCCAAAATACCCCCGCGCTCCACTCAAAAATACCGCCGCCGCGTTTTTAATAAACTTATTCTCTCGCGCGTCCAAATTTGTCCCCTGCGTCACTCTCAATGGCTGATTATTATTATAAAACTCAACATTTTTCAAACTCACTCTCTCCGCGCCACGCAATTGCAAGGCTCCAGTGTTACTAATCCCGAACTGATACCCGCCATAGCGTATTTTCACATTTTCCACATCAAATCCTGACCCCGCGCCATCCCCGGCCAATGACAAACCCGACCAGCCTCCGCCATAACAATTTGCACCCGTTAACCCCAGTACTGGCCCGCCCGGATAACTCGCATCGTTGCTCTTAGTTATCACTATCGGCTGGTCTTCCGTTCCCCGCGCCTGTAATCCTCCCCCGATAACTATGCCACTGGCGCGCCCGTCACATCCCGTCCCGACCCACTCGGCCGCCGGCGCCATATAAATCACTAACCCGGGCTCCCACGTCAAAGTGCTAGTGCTATGTGTCACCAAAATATCCGTCGGCGCGTAAGCTATCTCCCCGTACCAGGTCTGGTCATCCCACACCTCGCTTGTCCCTCCCCGCGACCAATTCTTTCTTATCCGCACGTAATTTTGTGTATTATCACTATAAACATTATCTTTCAAAACCAATCCGCTAGCCGCCGTCTTATCAAACACCAAATTATTATGCGCTACTGTATTATTTTCAAAATCCAGCTGCTCCAGCACATCTGTCCCATGCTGATAATACCCGTAATATACCACTGTCCCCAAATAGTTAAAATTATTATTTGTCGCTCGCGCCACACTATTTTCCAAACTTAATCCATAAGCATTCAAAGTGTTACCGATAAAGGTATTACCGTCAATCTCTGCCCCTTCTGTCCCCAAAAGCGAAATAATTCCCGGTAAAAATTGCGTGTTGCTTGCGCCCCCACCGGCCATCCCTTCAAAACGACAATTTTTAATACTCGGCGTCCCACCAGCAACCCGCAGACCACTCCCCCAACGCGTTATCACATTATCCATCACTATTTCTCCGTGCGCCTCAATTCGTCCCCAGCGCAAGCTACTCAAGCGCGAATCGTAATCCGGAACAATCGGTCGCGCGCCCGGATATTCTAAATCGTAATTACTAGTAATCATAATCGGCTCGTCAGCTGTTCCCACCGCCGTCAAATTTCCTCCCACCGTCAAACTCGGCGCCGCGTAATTTGTATTTGTCTTTGGCGACCCCATGCGTATCGACGCCCCCGGCTCAATCACCGCGTCCCCGCTAATACTTAAATATCCTCCCAACACCAAATATGGACTATCGGCCTTAGTAAAAGCAAAATCCCCGCTTATCGCGCTATCGTTAATAACCGTCCCGACCATCTCCGCCGGAAAACTTACGCTATTGGGAAGCCATGGTGTCCCGCCAATATTTTCGCCGGCCCTATCCATTCCGTAATGCAAAATATCATCCTCTTGCGTCCGCCAATTGCCTGAATCCGACCCCTCGCCGCGACTATCCACTCTTTCCATCGTATGCGCCCCCGTGCTGGTGCTGTTTATCCCCGCCATCCAACCCGATCCATTATCAACCCCATCAATCAGCCGATCGTAATTATCATTCAAAGTCAAAACATCGCCCGCGTCATTCAAACTAAAATCCTCCGGTAGAGAATAATAATTGGTCAGCCCTCGACTCATCACTCCGCTCTTGGCTAAAACCATATAACTATGGCCTGCTATATAACTATTTAAACTCCCCAAGTCTATTTCCTGGCCTCCACCGCGCAGCTTCCACCCAGTTAAATCCACCGCCTGCGGTTTATTATTAAACAATTCCAACCATTCATCGCTACTAGTGGCGTTGGTGCCCATCCAAGCCACTTCGTTTATCACCACATCCATATATTGTGCCCCTCGTGTCTCAACTAAAGTACTAATCCCTGGCCAATCTGGCCACATTTCAAAATTGCCCGCCCTATCCACCGCCCGCGCCCGAAAATTATATCTCTGTCGTGTCTGTCCTTGAAAAGCCAAACTCTCGTCCGCTATACGTTCTGTATTTTTTCCCTGCCAAATCCAAAAATTCCATTCTCCTGTATCTCCCATCTGATATTGCGCCTGGTAATAATCCACTCCCGACAAATTATCCGCGCCCAACCAAGTCAAGACAAAAATCTCTTCCAGCTGCAGTTCTTCCAAATCGCCCATTCTTGTCACCGGCGGAGTTTGGTCGAGTGTGATTTCCAACGGCCAGCTGTCTATATATCCTGTGTTATCTTTGGTAAATAAATTAAACTTTTGTAAGCCTTCGGTAGAACTCAAATTCAAAGTTGTTGGCGCACTCATCTGCCAACTAGTACTACTTTGGCTCGCTATATCAGTCCCATCCGGCAGCAAAAGCCACTGGCTGACCGTTCCTGTCACATTAACCTCCACCCCCACCTCCAGATCATTAGTAAATTCATGACTTTGACTATCACGGTCAAAAAGCGCCGCCTCCACTTGCGGCATATCCACCCACCACGAGCAGCCTATGACCGTTGATGTTTGGTTTTCAAAAGTAGCATAAATTTTAAAATCTTGCGGCCCGGCGACTAAATCAACATAAATTTTCGGGCTGACACACTCCTCCACTAAACCACTATTGAGCTGGCACCAGGCCTTAGCCCCTTCCGGCGTCACCATGAATTCGAGCCGCGCCACCCGCTCCACCGTGCTACTGGCGTTGAAAATTAAATCTACCATCGCCGCCTCCACGGAAGAACCGCCCCCACTACTGCTACCTCCTCCGCCTCCACTACTGCCACCATCGGCAACAATCGGCATTACCGGTGCGCTGGACGATACTGCCGCCGTAGTAGTCGTTAGCGCACCCGGCGGCACGTAAACCTTATCCCCCAAAACTTGCCCCGTATCACCATCATTTTCACCTTCACCGCCGGCCGGCTCCTCCGGCTCCGGCCCATTATCCGAAATATACCATTTACCCGCTTTAATTCCCGTATAACCAGATATCGGTTCGGCCAAATAGGCCTTGCCATAATATTTCCCCTGATATTTGTATGGGTTGCTTTTAACTACAAAATGTAAATGCGCGCCCGGATACTCTTTACACGCCTCGCCAGCCACGAAGCCAGTATTACCCATATAGCCGATCACCTGAAAAGCCGCCACTTCTTGTCCCTTTTCTACTGCCAATTTTGACATATGCCCATAGAGACTAAACGCACCATTGCTATGCTGGATTTTAGCCATAATACCATAGCCCTCTTTAGTCACCTCTCCATAAGTCTCAATCACCTTACCCGGCGCCGACACTACAATCGGCTTGCCATAAATTTCACAACCATTTTTGGCAAAATCAATCGCGTAAGCATCGCTGCTACCCGGCTTGTGCGTAAAATCTGTATTGTAAGCCTGTGTCACCACCAACGACTCATCCCGTTTGTACGGCAACTTCCAAACTATATCCTCGGCTTGTGTCGCCCCACGCGCCGCCTGCCACACACCAAAAACTCCGACACCTAAAGCACCCAGTATTACGACTCCAATTACCCAGCGCGCTATTCCGCCGCCTCGTTTTTCACTTCGATTTCCGACCATTGAATTTGATTTAAAATTTTATCCCAAGTATCCGTGCAAAAAGTATTATTATTCTCGCCATAATAAGCCACAATTACCACACCCTTCCCGCCAAAAAGCGTATAAAAGGCGCGGCTGCTGCCAATCGGTAGCGTCACATCTTGAAAATATCCCGTTTGCCCACCGCTGGTTATTTCGCCGTGGTTTAAATCACTCACGTCCTCCATGGTCCCAATACTGCGACCGACTTCAGCTTTTAGCGCCTCGAAGTCCTTATCCCATTCAAAATCATCAAATTCTATCTTACAGGTATCAATTTCATCGGGATTTTCATAAATCTGTCTACCCGTGCCGTCCACGCTCCACCCCTCCGGCACCGGAAATTTTACACTCACACCCGGCAGTTCCAACCACAGCCCCACCGACATCTCTACCACTTCATTCTTTTCTTCATTAGCCGCCAGCTGTTCGTCCACTTTCACCTTAGATCGCGACTTCCACCAAAGTTCACATCCCAGCACAATTACCAATCCCAAAAACAACAAAATTAAAATTTTACCGTTTCTTTTCATTATATTTTTCTTAATTTAACAAAAAAACCTTTTAAATCCTCCGGCCACTCCGCCTCAAATTCTCTCCACACACCCTTCAAGTCACTGAAACCCAGCCTTCGCGCGTGCAAAAAAAGTCTATCTAATTTCGCCGTTTTCACTCGCTTGGTTCGGTAAATTTTATCTCCCACCACTGAATGTCCCAAAAAATTCAAATGCGCTCGTATCTGATGCGTCCGCCCGGTCTTAATTTTTACCTCCAAAAGTGTAAATTTTTGCCCGTCAGTCTTGTCTATATATCTACCCAAAACTTGATACTCCGTCACTGCCGGTTTTGTATCCTTCCCGGCTCCCACCGTCATCTTGGTGCCTTGGCCCGAACGCCCGATCGCCTCATCTATCACGCCCTGTTGTTCCGTCACTGACCCATATACCAACGCTTCATATATTTTCAGCACCGCGCGCCGCTGAAATTGCTTTTTTAAATCTCTAAACGCCGCCTGACTCTTCGCCACCACCAGCAAACCGGATACATCCTTATCTAATCGATGCACAATCCCCGGCCGCAACGGATTTTCTCCCACTTCAGCTACTTCCGGCCATCGCGCCAAAATCCCCTCGATTAAACTCGTCCCGCCATCTCGGCCACCCACATCCACACCTTTAGGCCTTCTCCCCGTCGGATGCGTCAAAACTCCCGCCAGTTTTTCCACCACCAAACAATTATCGTCCTCAAAAACAATTTTTAAATCCATTTTTTTTGCTAGCGCGGTTTTTTCCTCTGCTTGTTCAAAAAATTCTTCCGGCACCTCCAACTCGTCACCCGCTTTCAATCTCTCCGCCACTTTCAAAACTTTTCCCATTCGCCAAACCAAACCGCCCCGCAAGCCTCGCTGCCACTCGGCCCGACTGCGCGCCGGAAATTTGTCAGCCAACAGCTTGTCAGCCCTCTGCCCGTCTCCTTCCGCGTCAATTGTTATTTTGATCGTCTTTTCCATGGCTCTACTATAGCAATTTGGCGCCAAAAAGCCAAATTTCCCACCGTTTGCGCGCCAGTCATTCCGCCATCCGGCCTGGACAGGGCCGATTTTTACTGCTAGTCTTTATATCGTTATCCCCCCTTATTGCCACCCATTATCAACGCGCCCCTGTAGTTCAATGGATAGAACATCAGCCTTCTAAGCTGAATATCTAGGTCCGATTCCTAGCGGGGGTACCAAAAAACACCTCTCCACCGAGGTGTTTTTTGTATCCGTAATTTAAATTTATCTATTCCTCGTCCTCACTCACGTCAGCTTCTTCCTTCTTCGCCTTCGCTTTCTTAACCGTCTTTTTCACCGCT
>CAZJMI010000047.1:0-6863 GCA_964547305.1 uncultured Gammaproteobacteria bacterium | reverse complement strand
CAGACCGACAGTGGATTGTTGACGATTAAAGTTTATGATACCGACAAGGACAGAGTTTTGAGGATAGCGGAAGCGGTGACTTATGTTTTGAATACAAAAGGCGCGGATTACCATGGTGGTAGCCGTGACGTACAGATAAAACGGATCGATGACCCGCTGGTGTCAAAATGGCCAGCGCGACCGAATTTGCCGGTAAATGTGGCGAGTGGTTTAGCGTTAGGAGCTTTGGCGGCGGCGGTATTTTATTTTTTGAAGGGCGCGCCGACAGAGGCCGCTATAAATAATGGCAAGTGGACGGAAGTCGCGGTGGTGCCGGTGGCAGTAGCGGTTGAAGCAAAAATGGAGTTAAAGACGGAAATCGCGCCGGTGAATGTGGCGGAGCCGGAAAAACCGGTAGCGTCAGCAGAGGCGCCGGTGGCGCCAGTACGAGTGGTGGTTGAACCGCCGGAGAATTTGCCGATAGCTCATGAGACGGGAGAAAATTTTTGGGGTATTCGGGTGCCGGAAGAGGAGCCGGAAGAGAAAGTGACGGAAAAACAGGAATTGCCTGACAGCTGGTTGTTTAAAGACTAAGAAGTCTAATAGATAGTAAAAGTAAGTTCTTTGAAAAGTTCGGTTTGTCCGGGCGAGAAAATACGAAAGGAAAATAATGAAAAACTACAGTTGGTGGCTGGGAATATGTTTGATTTGGTGGTTGGCAGGATGCGGCGAGGTTTTTCATGGCGGTTTTTGTAATGGACGGCCGGCAGCGGAACAGCCGAGAGCCTTGGCTTTTTGGCAGAAACCCCAGATGACAGAAGCGGACTATGAGCAATTACGGCAATTTGACGTGGTGGTGGTGGATATTGAAAATCTATTTAATAATCCCGAGCTGGTGCGACGATTGGCCGATGAATGTGAAGTCTGGATTTATGTCAATCCGATGGAAATTTTTGACCCGTTGATGGCAGGACGGCCCTGGCAGGCAGGTATAAAACAGGAATTGGATAGTTTGTATCCAGCCTGGACATTGCGCGATACGAGTGGCGCGACGGTATATTATTGGATGTCACCACCGATGCGGATGCAAAATTTATCCAGTTGGTGCCCGGTACTTCCGAGGCCGGAAGGTGGCGAGTGGAATTACGCGCAATTTATGGCGGAGCGGTACGGGCAAGTCTTGGAGGCTTATCCGTATATAAGCGGCATAGTGCTGGATAACTGTTGGGCGGATGTTTCGTGGGTCGGTCACGTGATGGATTTGAATGGTGACGGATTAGCGGATAACCCGCGTGGCTGGCGACCCGATTTGTCGTTGGACATATGGTGGCGCGATGGAATTAGCGAAATGCTGAATGACTTGCGCGCGGCGCTCGGCTCGGAATATGTGATAATCGGGAACGAACCGAATGTCTATTATACCGAGTGGTTGACGGGAAAAATCTTTGAGAATTTTCCGCCGTTTTCTGCTGGATTGGCAGGGGATTATGCACGAGCCACGGAGCGTTATTTGGAACTGAATAATGCGGGAGCGGAGTCGATAATTATGTCTCTGGCTGACGCGGATCCCGCGGAAAAGTGGTTGCACTTGGCGATAGTATTGCTGGGCAATGGCTGGTATTGTCCGGGAATCAATCGCATGGAAAACCCGTGTGGCGATTTACATCTGGGCCGACCATTAGGACAAGCGGAATTAGATGATGATGGCTTTTGGAAAAGAAGTTATCAGCATGGCGCGGTGGAGGTTAATTTGACTACGCGTGAGTGTACCATCCGACAAGATAATTAGGGACGAGCCGAATGAGGCGCGATTTAAGAGCCCGTCGATATTCGGCGGGCTCAAACTTTTTTAAAAATGAAATCGCGTGGATTCGGTGAGATGGTTCGTGACAAGTAATATGATAGAATTTAGAATATACAGGTTTGAAATATATGTTTAAAAATAAGCAAAAAATAATCTTGATGGCACTGGCGGTTTTGTGTTTGGCGGCACTGGTGGTATGGGCGAGAGCGGAAATCATGTGGGGCATGTTGGCGGCTGTTTTGGCGGTGGCGGTATTGGTGAAGAGACAGGATTGGGGGTTGTATGTGATGGTGGCGCTATATCCTTTTATATATTGGCAGATTTTTATTGGCGCGGCTGTGAATGTTCCGTATGTGGATGTGGCGGCGCTACTACTTTTTGCGGCTTGGGCGGTGAAAAATTTAATACTTTACGCGCGCGGTGAAAAACCTTTGACGAGTAAAAATTTTCCGGGTCTGGGATTGTGGATTTTATTTTTGGCGGCGGGAGTTTTGTCTTTGATTAACGCGCCGGATTGGCTGCTGGGGTTGAAATATGTTTTGCGACCGATGGGATTCTTTTATTTAATGTTTGTGATTTTACCCTATAATTTGATTCGCGGGCAAAAGGTTTTAAAAAATGTGCTGTGGATAATGTATGGGCTGGGAATAGTGACGGCGCTGTGCGGGCTGATGTCGCTGATATGGCCGGAGGCGCAGGGTTTGGCGCGGAGAGCGGTGCCATTTCTGGTCAGGGGATTCAATCCACTCGGGACGAATCATAATGTGTTGGCCGAAGTTTTGATCGGGGTAATTCCAATCGGTTGGCTGGTGGTGGCGAGTGATAAGGCCGGGAGACGCAAGCGCTGGTTGATGGCGGGATTGGCATTGATGGTGGTGATAAATTTGTTGACTTTTTCGCGGGCCGGATGGCTGGCTTTATTAGTGGAAGGACTATTGGTGTTAGTATTGTATTACAGGAAATATTGGCGGCGGACATTGGCGGTGGTAATAGCGGGATTGATTCTACTGGTGCCGGTCGGCGTATTGATGGGTAAATTTTTGAACTCGGCTATCGTGGCCAGCTCGGACGCTAATCGTTGGCAATTGACCGAAATAGCTTGGCAATCTTTTAAACAAAATCCATTGATTGGCGCTGGTGCCGGTAGTTTCATGAGTCTGGTGGCGCGTGATAAGTGGTATATAATTGATTTTGGGACGCCTTTGGACGCGCATGGTTTGGTGCAAAAATTGATAGCCGAGACGGGGCTGCTGGGGCTGCTAAGTTTTGGCGCGCTGGTGGGATATATTTTTTGGCGGGTACTGCGAGCTTACCGAGGGCTAAAGGTGGATTCAAAATGGCGTGTGGTGATTTTGGGATTGGGAATAGCGGCAGTCGGTAGTGTGTTTTTTCAATTATTCAATACGTCATATTTCATCGCTAAAATGTGGTTGCCGTTGGGGATAGCGTTGGCGGCGTGCCAGGTGGCGGAGAGCGACAAGACGCAAGTTTTAAAAACGAAGAATTAAAATGGACAGAAAGCCACTAAAAATTATTCATATTTTGCCAGAATTGGGATTGGGCGGCGCGGAACGTTTGCTGGTGGATGTTTTGAAATTTAGCGATAGAAAGAAATATGAATTTAAAGTTTTTTGTTTATTGCGGGGCGGGGGATTTCAAGTTGAATTGGAAAAAATGGGCGTGTCGGTGGAAGTGTTTGGTAAAAAGAGTAAATTGGGTTGGGGATTGCTGAAAAATTTGCGGCGACGCTTGCGTGAGGAACAGCCGGAGATAGTTCATACACATTTGTTCGCGGGAGACGCTTGGGGAAAATTGGCGGCGCGCTGGGCCAAGGTGCCAGTGATAATTTCTACCGAGCATAATTTGAATTTGGACGAAGGGAAGACAAAAAGATGGATAAAAATTTTAACTTACAAATGGACGGCTAAAGTGATAGCGGTCTCAAAGGCGGTGGCGGAATACGCGCGTGAGTGTTATAAGCTGCCGGCCGAGCAGGTGGAGGTGGTGCACAACGGGATTGATATGCAAAGGTTTCAATATAAGGAGCCGGGGATGGATGGCGCGCGGCCAATTTTCGGATGTGTGGGGCGGCTGGAAGAACAAAAGGGACAGAAATTTTTGATTAAAGCTTTTAGTGATGTGGTGGCTAAATATCCTCGGGCGGAATTGTGGCTGGCGGGAGTGGGTAGCCGACGGTGGCAGTTGGAAAAACAAGCCACGCGACTGGGGCTAAGTCACAATGTAAAATTTTTGGGACAAAGGTTAAATATCGCGGAGCTGTTGGGAGAGCTGGATTTTTTTGTCTTGCCGTCGCTATGGGAAGGGTTGGGTATCGCGGCGATGGAGGCGATGGCCCGCGGATTGCCAGTGATTGCTTCAAAGGTGGATGGATTGCGGGAGCTGATTAATGACGGTGAGGACGGTTTACTGGTGGAGCCGGCTAAGGCGAATATGCTGGCGGAAAAGATGTTGGAGCTGGCAGATAAGGCGTATTTGGCGAGAACTTTGAGTCATAAGGCGCGGCTAAAGGCGGAAACCTATTTTGACATTAAAAAAACCGTAGAAAAATATAGCGAGATTTATCAGTCGGCGTGGAAAAAATATGAAGATTTTATTGATTAACAAATATTATCATCCGGGTGGCGGGAGTGAGACCTACCTGCGGAATTTGGAAAAAATGTTGCGTGGGCACGGGCACGAGGTGGTTATTTTCGCGACGCGGAGCGAGACGGATTGGCCGAGCAAGACGGCCAAGTATTTCGCGCCGCCCGTGGATTTTCGTGGTGGATTATTGGGCAAATTGGCGTGGGTGGGGCGGCAATTATTCTCGTGGGGCGCGCGGCGGCGCTTGGCGCGGCTGATTGAAAATGAGCGACCGGATTTAGTACATTGTCATAATATTTATCACCAGCTAGGGCCGGATATTTTGCGCGTGTGTAAGAAATATCATTTGCCAGTGGTGCTGACCTGCCATGATTTTAAATTGCTGTGTCCGAATTACCAATTGTTCACGCAAGGAAAAGTTTGTGAGCGTTGCCGCCGCCATAAATATTATCAGGCAGTAAAATATCGGTGCGTGAAGGGGTCGCGGGCGGGGAGTTGTTTGGCGGCGGCTGAAATGTACCGGCATAATGTATGGCAAAAAACTTATTTGAAAAATGTGGACAGATTTTTGATTCCCAGCCGGTTTATGCTGGAGAAAATGGTGGATTGGGGATGGCCGCGAGAAAAATTGGCGTACTTGCCGAATTTCGTGGTCAGTGGAGGTGGGAACGGCGGGGTGCCCCGCGGGCAGGGCGCGGCGGCGCGTAAAGGCAAATATATTTTGTATTTTGGGCGCTTGGCGCATGAAAAGGGCTTGGATGTTTTATTGAAGGCTTGGAGTAGGGTGGTAAGCGGGCGTTTGGTGGATAATGATTGGAAACTGGTGATAGCTGGGCGTGGGCCAGAGGAAAAACAATATAAAAAATTGAGTCGGCGATTAAAGTTAGGCAAAAGAGTGAAATGGGTTGGGTTTAAAAGCGGTGTGACTTTGAAAAATTTGGTGGCGGGGGCGGCTTTGAACATCGCGCCATCGCGAGTGTATGATAATTGTCCGTTGAGCATTTTGGAGGCGGCGGGATGTGGAACGCCGACATTGGGCGCGAGAATCGGGGGGATACCGGAATTGATTCGGGCGGGCGTCAATGGAGAATTATTTGAAGCGGAAAAGGTGAAAGATTTGAGGGAAAAATTAGAGGCGCTTTTGACGCAACCGGAGAAATTGACGGAGATGGGTGAGATGGCAAGGCAGATGGCGATGACATATTTTAATCAAGAGGCGCATTGGGCGGGGTTGGAGGAAATATACGCACGGGTGTCTCGGGATAGATACGGAGCGAAATAGGGTTGTTAAGGCTTGACTTATTGCGGGCAAGTGTGCTAATTTGGGTTCAAATAGGTATTTGACAATTTGCCAAATAAGTAAGAAATAAACGAAACAGAAACCTTTCAATTCCAAAGGAGGAATAATGAAGAAAGGAAGAAATTGGCTGGCGGCACTGGTGTGTTTGCTGGTTTTGTTGGTGCCGATGATATTGGCCGGATACTCACAGCAGGTGAGGCCCGGTGACGATGTGCAGGCGGCGCTATATGACGTGGGCTACGAGGGCGAGGTCGTTTTGAGTCCCGGTAGGTACGATGCCAATTGGGTAATTCCAGGGGGCAGAACTCTGCGAGCTTTGACAGTCGAGGATCGCGCGACGCTGATCTTTAATCCCATGGGCCCAACAACCAATGTGCTATCGGTGGATGGAGATGACGTAAAGATAATGGACTTGAATTTAGTCTCCGGTGCTTGCGGCATATGGACGGGCTCGTTCAATACGGAAGTCGAGCGTTGTTGGTTTTTGGATGGCGATGCCGGTGGCTGGGTGACTGAACCCGGTACCGGTAAGTTTATCGGTTGTCGTTTCGAAAATACCAATACCGGTCTAACAAATGAGCACGCCGAAATGCTCGAGGTTTATGATAACTATTTTGTAGGTAACCGTCGATCTATCCATTGTATGAGTCGCAGTACCAGCGCAATACAACATAATAACTTCGCCGATGGCGAGATGTTTGTGACGATACAATTGGATACCGTACGTCTAACAACGATTGGTAGTTGTGATTTCGCGGGCGACAGTGTCGGGGTTAAGGTTATCGGGCAGCCGACAGATCATATCAGTGTGCGAAATTGTGTATTTCACGATATGCCGTACAACGCTATAGACATTCGTTATGTTCGTGTGTTGACTGGTGCCGTAAATAAGGTGTTTATAATTAACAATACCTTGAAGAATGTCGGCAACAACGGTGTATGGGCGGATATCAGCGGTGTAAGTACAAATAACGCTATTGATTACCGTAACAATCTGGTGAATGGTACTCGATGTTGCCTGGCATCTATGCGGCCATTGAATATCAGCGGATATAATGGTTTTTTTGACTGGTCGGGCGATATGGTGTGGAACGCGACAGGAGATAGGCCGTTTATGCTAAATGACCCGATGTTGAACGGTATATACCACCTGCGAAGTGGTTCTCCGGCGATAGA
>CAZJMI010000046.1:0-6901 GCA_964547305.1 uncultured Gammaproteobacteria bacterium | reverse complement strand
TATGAGCCACCAACAGTCAAAACACTGTATATCAACCCGCGCAATGTTCTGAGAGGCCGTTTAAGCATTCCCGTCCAAGATCAAAACCCAGTTGCTATCCGCCAAGCGCTTTTGACCTATCTGCCGGAAGACCCTGAACGCGAACAAGAGTCCTTTACTGATTTTGCCAGCCGTATTTTGAAGCTATAGCCAGTCAGACCATTATGCCCTCGTAGTTCAATGGATAGAACGCGAGCTTGCGGAGCTTGTGATGTAGGTTCGATTCCTACCGAGGGTACCAATAATTTAATTCTCAAATATACACCAAAAACGGCCTTAAGGGGCTGTTTTTGGCTTTAAACGGGTCTTTCTAGACTATTGGGCGCTTAGGGATGAGTTTGGGTGCCAGGGTCTTGAAAAAATATCGAGTTTCTGCTATAGTCCAGATGAATATGAGAGCCGACGAGGGGACGGCAGGTGAGCGCGGTGGGCAATTATTGAGCAGATGCAGATAATAAAGAAAACTGACATGCGGATAGCAATTTTGGGCACCAGGGGTATTCCCGCGCGCTATGGCGGGTTTGAGACCAACGCTGAAATCAGCGGGGTTTTTTTGGCGGAACAAGGCCACCAGGTGACGGTTTATGGGCGGGAAAAGGCAGAAAGACCGGAAAATTGGCCAGTGGGGCTGCGAATACGGCAAGCACCATATATACGCGGGAAGTACATCAGCACGCTGTCACATAGTTTTTGCGCCTTAATACACGCCTTGGGTCAAAAAAACGATTTGATACATATTTATAATGTCGGCAATGGGCCGCTATTATTGCTGACGAAAATATGGGGACAAAAAACGGTCATGTCGGTGGACGGACTAGAATGGCTGCGCAAAAAATATCCCTGGCCGGCGAGATGGTATTACAGAATTTCGGTTTGGTGCGCGACACATTGGGCGGATGTGCTGGTGGCGGATTCGCGACATGTGGCAAAATATTATCAAAAGCATTTCGGAGTTAAACCGATTTTTATTCCATACGGGGCGGACATATTAGCCGAAGCACCGCGCGGGAAATTATTGAAAAAATATGGGCTGGTGGCGAAGGAATATTATTTATGCGTAAGCCGTTTCGTGCCGGAAAAGAATATTCCCCTACTGATAGAGGCCTACAAAAAAAGCGCCAGCAAGCGTAAATTGGTGATTGTGGGAGCAAGTCCGGAGGATCCGGTATACGAGAAAAAAATTCGGGCATTGGGACGAAGGACGCCGGGACTGATTTTCACGGGCAGAATATTCGGCAAGGAGTTGGACGAGCTGTATGCCAATACCTACGCTTTTGTCAGCGCGTCGGAACTGGAAGGGACATCGCCGGCGATTTTGCGGGCGTTGGGAGCGAAAAAATGCGTGCTGATAAGTGATATTCCGGAGAATCAGGAAACGGTGGCGCAAGACGGCCTTTATCACAGGGCGCGAGATAGGCGCGATTTGACGGATAAATTGAACTGGCTGGAAAGACATCCGGAAATGGCGGATATTTTCGCGACTAAAGCACAGGAACGAGCCAAAAAACATTACACCTGGGGTAAAATTTTACAACAATACTTGGGCGCATTGCGGAAGCTGGCTTTTTAAGATAATGTTTGAAGGAGGGAATTTTTAAAACATGAATGAAGCGGCTTTATTGGAAGCAAAATTAAACAGCTTATCCGGCGTGGGACCGGCTTTGAGCAAAAAATTTCAACGACTGGGGCTGGAAACGGTACGAGATTTGTTATTTTATTACCCGAGTCGTTATGATGATTTTTCGCGCATCATTCCGATTAACCAGCTACAAATCGGTGTGGCGGCGACAGTACAAGGCCGGCTGGAAATGATCGCCAACCGGCGCAGTCATAAACGGCGGATGAATATTACCGAAGGGATAATCAGCGACCAGGGCGATTCTATCCGCGTGACTTGGTTCAATCAGCCATTTTTGACCAAGAGTTTGAAGGTGGGCGATTTGCTGTCAGTGTCAGGAGAGCCGAGTGTCTTTTTGAACGCATTACAATTTAGCAATCCGTCATGCGAGAAAATACGAGGAGATAGTATACATACGGGGCGATTGGTGCCGATATATCCGACGACGGAAGGCTTGACGCAAAAACAAATGCGCTGGGTGGCAAAGATGGCACTGGTACGGGCACGGATGATAAGTGACGAATTGCCGGCCGAAATAATATCAGAGTATAATTTGATGGCGCTGGGGAAAGCGGTGGAGCAAATTCACTTTCCGGATACTTGGGAACGGCTGGAAGAGGCACGCAAAAGGCTGAAATTTGAAGAATTATTTGTTTTGCAGCTGAAAAATCAATATTTGCGGCGGCAATGGCAAAAATTCAGCGCGCCGGTGATAAAATTTCAAAAAGAAGCGACACAAAAATTCGTGGCGGGCCTGGATTTCAAACTGACACAGGCGCAACGACGCAGCGCGTGGGAAATTTTGGAAGATTTGGGACGGGGACAGCCGATGAATCGCCTGCTGGAGGGCGAGGTGGGTTCTGGCAAGACACTGGTGGCGGCCATAGCCTTACTGAATGTGGCTTTGAACGGGCAGCAGGGGGTACTTTTGGCACCGACAGAAATTTTGGCACGGCAGCATTTCGAAAGTTTGAGCGTACTATTTAAAAACTGGAGCATAGAGCTGGCAGTATTTACGCGACAAACTAAACTTAGCAGTTTGGGTGGAAAAACGGCGCAAATTTTAAAAGATATGGCGGAGGGAAGGATAAAAATAGCGATTGGGACACACGCCTTACTGCAAGAAAAGATAAAATTTAATAACTTAGCGTTGGTGGTGGTAGATGAACAGCAACGATTCGGGGTGAATCAGCGCGGACAAATTCCGCAGCAATGGACGGAAAATTCTTCGGGCGAACGACCGCATTTTTTGAGTATGACGGCGACGCCGATTCCGCGGTCTTTGGCTTTGACAGTATTTGGTGATTTGGAAATTTCAATTATTGACGAGCTGCCGCCGGGGAGACAAAAAATAATTACACGCGTAGTGGGGCCGGAAAAACGAGAGGCGGCATACGACTTCACGCGAGAACAAATACGAGCGGGGCGGCAAGCATTCGTGGTGTGTCCGCTAATTGACCCGTCGGATAAACTGGGGGCGAAGTCGGTGAGCGCGGAATATAAGAGGCTGGCCAAGGATATTTTTCCGGATTTAAAGCTGGCGCAGTTGCATGGAAAGGTAAAAGCCGAGGATAAGGCTAAAATTTTGGCGGATTTCACGGATAACAAGATTCAAATTTTAGTGAGTACAACTGTAATTGAGGTAGGGATTGATTATCCTAACGCTAGTTTGATGTTGATAGAAGGTGGGGAGAGATTTGGATTGGCGCAATTGTACCAGTTGAGGGGGCGGGTAGGGCGTGGGCGACATCAGTCTTATTGTTTGGTTTTCACGGAAGAAGCGGCACCACAGACTCTAGAACGATTAAATGCGCTAGTGACGGCTAAGAACGGGTTTGAATTGGCGGAAAAGGACCTGGAATTGCGGGGGCCGGGTGAGGTTTTTGGGCAAAAACAATCTGGATTTTTGAGTGAGCTGAAGATAGCCAAGATAACCGACCAAGAGCTTAACCGGCAGGCTAAAAAAGCGGCAGAGGACATATTGACAGATGACCCGGAATTGGCGCGACGGCCGCGATTGCGGGCTTTAATGCTAGACTTCTTGAAAAAATGGGTGCATTGGGAGTAATTCTTTGGGAATTTAATATGATATCGTTTGATATTGCATTTGAAGGCAATGTGTGCTAGGGTTTAATTAGTGGCAAACAACCACCTGCGGGGACAAAAATTAAATGGAGGCAGCTTGTGGTGAATCTAGTAGTAAGCGACGGGAACGGCGGGAAGAAAAAAATTCCGGTGTCCGTCGGGGAAGTTGGCCCGGAAGTAGAGCGACGACTGAAGGGGCCGAAAGAAACGATGGTTTTCAAGGTTGAAGCCGAAGAGAGACAAAGCATAACACTGTTTATGCAGCTGGGAGCAGAAACCATGGAAAAACTTTTCGTTCCGGTTGGCTCTGTGGTGGATTTCGTGAAAGAGAAAATGACGTTGGATCCGACGTTCGTGTCCGATAACAAGGGTAACTCGGTTATTCGGAAGCTGAACGGCCAAAGGTTCAGCACCCATCGTTGCACGTGAGTGATTGATCTTTTAAAAAGGAGGCTAGGCGGCGTTAAAAATTAGCGCCGGTATAATTAAAAAGGCGATTTTATTGCCTAGGAATTTGTGGGGTACGGAAAGAATTCAATTTTCGGCCCCCTTTTTTTATTTAATTAAAAATTTTTGGAAGGTGGCGGCAAGGTCGGAAACGGGGGTGATTTTAAGAGGGGTATAGTCATCGAGGTCGGTGCCGGTGGGAACGATGGCTTGGCGCCAGCCGAATTTTTTGGCTTCCAGAAGGCGCTTGTCCAGCTGGGCAACGGGGCGGATTTCGCCAGCGAGACCAACTTCGCCGATGGCGACCAATTTTTCCGGCATGGGCAGGTTGCGGGCGGCGGAAGCAAGGGCCAGGCAGACGGCCAAGTCAACGCCTGGGTCGTCGATATTGAGGCCGCCAATAATATTGAGGTGGACGTCTTGTTTATCAAATTTAAAACCGCAACGTTTATCAAGGACGGCCAATAATAGCTGGAGGCGATTGGCGTTGAACCCCTCACTGCGCCTTTGCGGATAGCCAAAGCTGGTTTGAGAAACTAAGGCCTGAACTTCGATCAAAATGGCGCGGCTGCCTTTAATGACGCAGGAGACAGCACTGCCGGGTACATTGGCCGGTTGGCGGCCGAGAAAAATGGAAGTGGGGTCCTGGACGGAAATAAGGCCGGTGGGGCGCATATCAAAGAGACCGATTTCATTGGTGGAGCCAAAGCGATTTTTAACGGCCCGCAAAATACGAAAATTGTGATATTGATCCCCTTCTAGATAGAGCACGGCATCCACCAGGTGCTCCAGGGTGCGCGGGCCGGCTACTTGGCCATCTTTGTTGACGTGACCAATAATAATCAACGGGAGGCCTATTTCTTTGGCAGCTTCGACAAGTTTGGCAGTGCAAGCCTTGGTTTGACTGATGGAGCCGGGCTCGGATGAAATACCGGTCAATGATAGCGTTTGGATAGAGTCAATAATAGCCAAGGGCGGTTTTTCTTGCCGCAAAGTGGCAATAATAATTTCTACGTCAGTAGCGCCGCAAAAACTAATTGTTTGCGAATCAAGTCGCAGGCGCTCCAGGCGGGCTTTGACCTGATGGGCGGATTCTTCGCCAGAAATATACAAAACGTGGTGGGCGGGGGCAGCTAGAGCGGCGGCAATTTGTAGGACAAGAGTGGATTTGCCGATGCCCGGTTCGCCGCCGAGAAGGGTGATGGAGTCGGAAACGAGGCCGCCTCCAACTACGCGGTCAAATTCCGCGAGGCCGGTGACCAGGCGGGTTTCGTGAGCACCAGAGACGTTTTCTAGATTTAAAACGCTAGCAGCAGAAGCTGAAGCAACGGTCTTGGGCTTGGTGGCGACAATTTCGGCAGCTAACGTGCCCCAAGCGCCACATTCAGAACAACAACCAAGCCAGCGTGGAAATTGAGCGCCACATTTCGAGCAAGTGTAGATAGCCTTTGATTTGGGTAGCATAAAAAAGGTTGATGACTAGACTGAATTTAACATATTCGGGATATTTTTAGTAGGTCCAGCGACGGTTAGCGGGGCATTAGTCGCAACCACAGCCCAGGGAGCGGCCGATGCTGACATGCACATGGTTGGGATTAGTTTCCGGTAGAACATAGGCTTTTGGCTCGCAAGCGCGGGCGGCAATCCTGATATTGTTGGTGCTGTAATTACCGGCAATATCTATGGCGTACGAAGCGCCGCGGCAATTAGGGCCACCGTAATGGCAGGAATCATAGGCATGTACGCAGCAAGGTTGACTACCACATTGTTTGTAGCCCTCGCGTTCGGGAAAAAGTTCAGTCGGACAATTTACTCCGTTGTTTCTTTCGGATATTGATGAAATATCGCCAAGCGGCAGACCTTGGTCGCGGATGCAATTGATAAACTGTTTTAGTTCGTCCGCAGCGTCGTCCCAACGATATTCGGCGTCAGGTTGGAAGCCTCCGGCAACTCCGCCAGCAGAATAGGCGGTGGAGTAACCGGTATAGTTGGCAGTAGCTGATGTCGTAGGTTCTTCGTCGGCGGGTTTTTTAAACATTTCGTCGACCACGGCCCGTTTTTTTATATCCAGTGGGGATACAGGAGAAATTTTAAGACTTAAACTTAGCAGCTGCGGATTAACTAAATTTAAAACCAAGTAGCAGCAAGAAAGCAACGCGAGAGCGATGAGACTATTTTTGATATTGTCGCGGAGTTTTTGAATCTTACCTTTGTTGCCGGCGGCTAAAATCCAAAAAAAGCCGGAGATGGTGATGCTTAAAAAAGCCAAGATACTTCCTAAAATAATGAGAAATCTATAGATGGTATTAATATACTGCCCGTAGCTGTCGACTTTTTGCATTGCGTTGCCGGTAATGGTGGGGATGGGGATTTGGAGGATGGTATCCACACTACTGCCGCATTTGGCCATGTATTCATATTTATCATAGATAGGATCCATGCCTTGGGGACAAACTTCTTTGTAAACTTTGCAATCCTCGTCTTTGGTGCCAAGATTATAGCAACAACATTTATCGGAGACGAGGTCCATATTGCCGGAAGCGGCGGCCATTTGTCCGGTGATGTCGGCGATGGCGATGGCGGTGGGGAGAGTTGAACCAACCACCTTGTAGAGCGGGATACCATTGGCGGAATCGGCATCGCGAGGTTCTTTTAAAACACAACAGACTTTGCCGGAAGCAGTAACTTCTGTATTGCAATCTGGGCAACTCT
>CAZJMI010000045.1:0-6968 GCA_964547305.1 uncultured Gammaproteobacteria bacterium | reverse complement strand
CGCGCTGTGGGTGATTGCAGATAATCAGATACGCAGACTGTATGTCGGCAAGGAAGACAGCTGGGAGGCGAGCGTGGAGCCACCATTGAGCAATCCGAAGCTGCTGCTGACTGGTGATGATTTACAACAAATATACGCCTTTAACGGCGATGACAATAGGCTGGTGATTATAAGCAAGGACGGAAAATTGGTGAAACAATACCGGAGTGGCGCGTGGCAGAACGCGGTGGCGCTAGGGGCTGATAGCGGACAAATTTTCGTGGTGACGGCGGAGAAAATTTACAAGGTGGAGTGGAAGTAACTGGCGGCGGCGGGCAGAAGCGCCAAAGAAAAAAACCTCGCGGAAAGCGAGGTTTTTCGGTATAAGTCGAGAGAAGTCGATAACGACAGACTTACTTGATAGTGGCTTTGCCGCCGGCTTCTTCGAGTTTCTTTTTGATTTCTTCGGCTTCTTCTTTTTTGACGCCGGTTTTAACTACGGCGGGAGCGCCGTCAGCTATATCCTTGCATTCCTTCAGCCCCTGTTGGGTCAACTCACGGATGACTTTGATAACGCTGATCTTGCTGGCGCCGGCTTCGGTCAATTCCACATCGAATTCGGTCTTTTCTTCTTCGGCGGCGGCGGCTTCGCCGGCTGGGGCAGTAGCCATGGCCATAGGCGCGGCGGCACTGACACCAAACTTTTCCTCAAGGATTTTGACCAACTCGGCTAAATCCAAGACGGACATTTTTTCAATTTCTTCCACCAGAGATTTAAACTTGGCCGGAATTTCCACGGTTTCGGTCGTCTTTGTTTCTTCTGTCATAATTTTAAATTAATGTTAACTAAATTATTTTAATTAAGCTGTTTTTTGTTCACGAATGGCGTTTAAGGCATAAACCAGATTGCGTAGATTGCCTTGTAGGACACCAACCAAGCCGGATAACGGAGCACGGATAGAGCCAACCACCTGGGCGATAAGCTGATCTTTGGACGGCAGCTTGGAAAGGGCGATAATACGCTCGGCGGACATAAATTTGCCTTCCAACATTCCCCCGCTGATAGTTAAGGCCTCGTATTTTTTACTTAAGGTAGCGATGATTTTGGCGGGCGCGATTTCGTCTTCATAGCCAAAGGCCACCGCCAATTCGCCCGGGACTTGGCGGGGGTCAATATCCTGGATGCCGGATTCTTTGAACAGTTTGCTCAAAAGAGTTTTTTTGACGACCAGGTATTCGCTGCCACTATCTTTGAGCTGGCGACGCAGGTCTTCCAACTCGGCGACTTTGAGACCGGAATAATCCGAAAATACCATGGATTTGGTTCTGGTCCAGCGCTCTTTCAGACTGGTCAGTAAATCTTGTTTTTGGGCTTTGGTTTTGGCCATAGGGTTTAGTTTATAGGGTGAAAAACAAACAAAAAGCGGTACCAAGACCGCGGGAAAATGACATTAAAAATGTCGTTCCGCCTGCACAGGATTTATGGGTTGAATCCACCTGTGGTCTCGGGCTTAAGTTACTGATAGGAAGTGTACCGGAAAGAGGAAAACTTGTCAAGAGAAAAATGAGGGGGAGCCGGTGGCCGCAGTTTATTGCAGTGCCGTGCTCCCCTTGATGGCGTGTGCATCAGCGCCATCCTCAATTGTTTTGGACGCGCCACAGAATTTCCGTGGCTTTGGCCCTTAGGTTGAGGTTGGGATCGTGGAAGGCTTTTTGCCTGGGGCTGGTATAGTGTTGTTCGGCTTTGAAAAAGTGAAACACTATAGCAACAGCCACTGATGGATCCACATTATGTCCCCGACTGGCAACCCAACGGGCGGCGTCATAGCCGGAATTAATAGCCTCTCTTAGGCCGGCGTTGCGAGCATCGTCGATAGTTTCTCGCAATACGCCCCGAATGGAAAACGCCCCTGCCCCCGTAAGTAACCGTGATTGGGCGTTCATTTTTTCCTCACTTTGATTAAAGGTGCTTGTATCTTTGTATCATATCTGGGAAAAAAGTCAAGGGAACGTGCGGATTGGCGCGTTAGTGGATTTCTTCTTGTTTTTCGCGCACAAAATGTCGCCATTGTTCGATAAAATTAATAAAGACGGCAAAGGGGCTGTCTAGGAGGACGGAAAAGAAAATGCCGGCCAGATTATATTTTTGCCATTTGCCGGAGAGCCAGCGGCCGAGATAAACAATGGGCAAAGTGAGGGGCTGGAAGATGAGCGCGATGAGGCCTTCTTTGCGGGGACACATATTGAGTTCTTGAGAATTTTGCCGCAGCACGGAGCCGGTGAAAAATATCAGGGAGGTGAAAATTATAAAGACAAAATACGAGGTGATGGGGAAATTGAGCCAATAGAGCAAAGCAATGAGTAGGCCGAAACAAACGATAAAATTCAAGCCATACCAGAAGCGCATAATGGCGCGCCAGAGCCAGCTTTTTTGACGATAAATTTCTATCTCGCAAAAACCGAGCTCGTTGTTTTTGTAGAGAATTTTTTGCAATTCAGTAAAGATGAGGTCGAAGTTGTCAGCGGCGGGCAAGCGAATGCCGGCAACCAGCACGCCCATTAAAATGGTGGGAACGAAAATATCCACCGCGGCGGCTAACAGATGCAGGCGACTAGTCAAGAGTTGGGCTAGCGGGATTTCTAAAATATATAGCAAAACGATATGCGTGGCGAAAACCGAAATGGTGGTGTAAATAGCCGAGCGGCGTAAGCGGGCTTGCAAGAGTTTGAGGCGCTGGTCATAGGCCTGACGGCAAACAGTCATAACTGATTTGAGACTGGAGGCATTTTGGTAAATCTTTTTATTCCCCGAGCGGAGGGCGTCGTTGAGAATTAAAAATGGGGGGCTATAGTTTTGACAAGCGGCAAAAAATTTGTGGGCTAGAGGATGATAAAAGCGGGTGTCGATATTTTTTAAAATAGTGTAGATATTGTCGGTGACGGTGGCTTGAATTTCAGTTTTTGAGGAAAACCATTCGGGACTGTAGCGCTTCAAGATATTGTAGGCGATGGTCGGGTAGTCCAAGCGCAAGAGGGCTTGCTGAACGGAGATGAAAAGCATAACTTCGCGGTCGGTTTTTTTCAGGGGATATTTGTCGCGGGCGGCGGGGCCAATGACAATTTTGTCATGCATGGTCTTTTCCATGAAATCCACCAGAGCGGCGGCGTGGGCATAGTCTTGAGGATTGAGTAATTCTTCAAGTTCGCAGGCGGCTATTTTGAAAACGAGGTCATAGGTGGCAGATTTGGTGTGGCCGACGGGTGGTGTCGGTAAATGCCGGAGACGGTGGTGATAGCGGTCGAGAAATTCCTGAACCGGCTGGACGCGCGCGCGGCTGATGAAATTGTTGGGAAAATGGCCGCCGCGCACCAATTCAATTAAAAGGGACTCGGCGGTGTCGGTGACTTGGTGCTTGAGGAAAAGGCGGCGCTTCAAAACGCGCTCCATGGCGATGCGGCGCATGAGATGCTCTTCCTTCCAATCGACCACTTGGCGGATTTTTTCGTAGAAGGTGGCGACACGGCTACTGGCGGTATCCACGTTAATTTTGAAATCGGAGGCATCAGTAGAGGCGGGGGCGGTCGGTTTGTCGGCCGCGAAATAGCTTTCAAAAAACTTAACAGCGCGCGAATTCATAATCGCGAGGGGCTCACTTTCCGGGTCGGGACGGGAAACTGGACGGAGGTACATAGTGGTGGGAATTAATCTAGGTATTTGTATTTAGCAACCAGATGTTCTTGGTAGGTGCGGCTGAATATGGTCTTGCCGGTGGCGGTGCTTAGAAAATAGATATAGTCAGATTCGGTGGGACGAAGCGCGGCCAAGATGGCGTCCAAGCTGGGATTGCAAATGGGTCCGGGTGGAAGACCTTTGTAGCGGTAAGTATTGTATAATGAATCGGTTTTGAGGTCGTCCAGACTGGGACGAGTGGTGCGAGTGGCATTGACGTAATTGACGGTGGCGTCGGATTGCAGGGCCATGCCAATATCCAAACGATTCCAAAAAACTCCGGAGACGAGGCGGCGGTCTTCGGGAATTGAGACTTCGCGCTCAATGACACTGGCCATGGTTAGAATCTCGTGTAAGGAATGGCCACTAGCGTCAATTTCGGCTCGGATTTCGGGAGTTAATTTAAGCGCGAAATTATCTAGCATTTTAATCAAAATTTGCTCCGGGCTTATATTGCGGGAAAGGTAATAGGTATCAGGAAAAAGATAGCCTTCAAAATCCACGCCGCGCGGACGGGCGGCGAGAAAATCATAGCGCTGGTTGAGTTCGTCTTCCATTGATGTTTGCAGGGCTAAAAATTCTTTGGCGCGGGCGAAACCCTGGGTTTCTAGACTGTTGACGATATTCCAATTATTCCAACCCTCAAAAACGACGATGCGGCGATCTTGGAAACGACCAGGAGCATCGGTTAGTTCCCAGATGACGCGGGCGATACTGAAGGGCGGCTCCAGGCTATATTCTCCGGCTTGAAATTTACTTTGCTGGCCGATGATGTAGGCATATACTTTGAAAAGCTGCGCAGAAGGGACGAGACCGAGGCGACGGATTTTGGTAGCGATAACATTGAGAGTGTCCCCTGTTTCGATAGACAAAGATACCGGTTCGGTCATATCTGACATAGGGCGGAAACAAAGCCAGACAGAATAGGCGATAGACAAAATGGCGACTAGAACTACGGCCAGAGCCGCAAAGATGAAAGTTTTGAAATGTTTGGGGCGACGAGGCATGGGCGTATGAATTTTAAATAAATAATGTGAGCAGAAGGATGAGACCAAGGACGAAACGATAATAGGCAAAGACATTGAGTGGGTAGCGCGCCAGGAATTTCAAAAGCAACTTGACGGCCAGCCAACCGGATAAAGCCGCCGCCAGCGCACCGAGGAGATAAATGTCGATTTGGGCGGCAGTGGGGTTGGTTTGGATGAGGTCGAAGATTTTTTTGGCGGCGGCGCCAGTGACAATGGGAATAGCCAATAGGAAAGAGAAGCGCGCCGCGGCCTCACGCTTGAGTCCTTGGCCCATACCGGCGATGATAGTAATGCCGGAACGGGAGACGCCGGGGATGAGAGCCAGGGCTTGCGTGCAACCGATAACGAGTGTTTGCTTCAGGTTGACAGCATGTAAATCGGCGCGGCGGCGGGCGTATTTTTCGACTATCAGCATCAATACACCGACCAAGATAAGCATGGTGGCTACGCTCCAGGTGTGATGAAAGGTTTTTTCCAGCCATGCTTCACCGAAATAGCCGGCTATGGCAGCGGGGATGGTGCCGATGATGAGCAGCCAAACTAGCTTTTGGTCGGGGTCGGTTTTAAGGCATGGTCGGCAAAGACTGGCGAAGAGGGCTTTGACTAGGCGGATGATATCGCGGTAGAAAAAAACCACTAAAGCCAAAAGCGTACCGCAATGCAGCGCGACGTCAAAGGATAGGTTGTCGGCAAGGTCGAAGCCAAGCCACTGGTGAGCGATGAAAAGGTGGCCGGAGCTAGAGATGGGTAAAAATTCGGTAAGACCCTGGATGATGCCGAGGATGATGCTGTAGATGTAATTCATGGGATTTATTATAGCAGATGTGGACGGGAACGGGAATAACAAAACACCCCCGCGCGTCAGGTACTTGGTGACGGGCGGGGGCGAGATTAAAAGAACGATAAGTTTAACTCTCCTCTGGCATTGACGGGCAAGAACCGTCGTCGGGAAATGAAGAAGTCGGCAGCTTTTTGGTAGTCGGGCCAATGAGGGCGTTGCTTGACGGAAGGATTGAGAATAAGGACGGGAACAGTGAAATCCCCCACCTCATCATAGACAAATCCCGTAATAACGCGCCTGTGGATGGTATCCATTCTGCGCTCGATTCTTTTTTCCAGCGCCTTGCGCTCTTTAGCGTCCATGTAGTATATGTCGGGAATATTAGCCCGTAGATGCTCTTGTAAAGAAACAATTTCTTTAACTTGATCAAAGAGCATTTGACGTACGCAGCGATGATCTCCCATTTGACAGTTGACTTGGAGAATCATGGTTTCCAGGTCAAGTGCGAAAGTGCAACCGCGGTGAGAGATATTTCCGTAAGCGCTGGCTTTGAGGCGGCGGAGAATTACCAATGACCTTAGCTCACTAACGGGCATGGCACGGATTCTAGCAAGTTCGCGGTTGTAAACTAGCTTGTCGGCGTGCGCAAATGGCTTATCGGAGCGGTTTAAAACATCTTCGAAAGCAGCCCTGAAACAAAGCGCGGGCGTGGAGCGCAGGCGGAGAGCTTGGCTAACAATACGCGTATTGTCGTCGGCGGAATAGAGGGCGTCGGGAGATTCTTGAGTGTGGATGAATTTCAGCTGTTCAAGTAGAGCAAGTTCGTCTTGCTCGGATTGTACTCCGAAGAAATTTTCTTTTACGGACGGAGTAAAGCCATCCAAGCGCTCTTGAATGAGCCGGAAAAGTTCAAGTGGCGGAGCCCCTAGCTCGAGGTGTAGGAGCGGGTCTTGGTATAGAGTTTCCTCCGCTTCTGCTTTTAATCTTTTTTCTTCCGCGTCCATGTAAGGATTGTATTTCGGTAGAATGGCAAATGGCAAGTCGGGCGAAAAAAGCGCGCGTAATTTGGCTATGGTGTCGGGACAGCGATAGAGGTACTCTTCAATGATGACATAAACCAGCCAGCCATGACGATAGAGCCTTTGAGCTCGGGCCATACGGTTGGTACCAGAAGAAGAATAACTACAAAATATAACCTCACAGTCATAATCTTTCCGCAAAAGAAAAATAATGGCTTGTTGAAGCTCCTTGTCTGTATCCTTGGCGCAGGATGCGTAGTACAGAATGGCGGGCCTACGAATCATAATTCCTCCCTTGGGGATTAAATTGTCTAAGAACGATTTTAATAATACTAGGTGTATATTGCGGGAATAGGGGCAGAGTGTCAAGGGAAACAGGTAATGTGCACACACATATGGCGGTTTTCCCAAAACTATGGAAAACTCGACAG
>CAZJMI010000044.1:0-7043 GCA_964547305.1 uncultured Gammaproteobacteria bacterium | reverse complement strand
TCAACCAGTGAATTATATAATGCCGGAAAATAATAGTAGAGATGGCTGACAGAATGATTAAAATATTATTTCTAATTGCCGCCGGCTTGGTGTTGCCGGTGCTTTTGATTCCCGTAGTAAAATGGACTGGCTATTCGTTGGCGGTGGAAGAAATTTTTAAAGCGGCGGCGGTGTTCTGGTTGGTTTTGGCTTTGTCGGGAAAACAGCGGCTGTGGGCGGGTGTGATGTTTGGCTTGCTGTTCGGGATATCCGAGAGCTTTTTGTTTTTCGGGCAAATGTGGCAGGGCGGCGCGCTGGGTATTTGGGGTAGTAGATTTTTGTTGACGGCGCCTATGCACGCGCTGACGGTTTTGGTAATGACGCTGACCGCCTGGAAAAACCGCGCGTGGTTGCCGCTGGGTTTGGGGCTGGCACTCGTTATCCATTGGTGGTTTAATAGTGTGGCAGTTAATTGGATAAGTTAAGCGTATATGCTAGGTTTTTTTGATTCAGGGCTGGGGGGACTGACCATCGTCAAGGAAGTTTTAAAAATATTGCCGCAATATGATGTGATATATTTCGGCGACACGGCGCATGTGCCATATGGTAATCGCTCGCAGGATGAAATCTATCGGCTGACTTGTGAGGCGGTAGATTTTTTATTTGGCGCGGGCGCGGAATTGATAGTAGTTGCTTGCGCGACGGCCTCGTCGGAAGCGCTGCGGCGGGTGCAACAAGAATATTTACCGGTGAAATGGCCGGGTAAAAGGGTACTGGGCGTGATTCGGCCGTTGGCGGAGGAGGCGGCGCGCACGACCAAGAATAGGCGCGTGGGCGTAGTGGGAACGCGGGGAACCATCGGGTCGAGCGCTTGTGAAAGAGAGATTGCGGCGCAAGGGGCGGAATTTGAGGCGGGGCAGGGCAAGACAGGGGAGGCGGACGCAAAGTCGGCGCCGCGTGGCGCCGGTGCGATTCAGGTTTTTAGTCGCGCGTGCCCTCTGCTGGTGCCTTTGATTGAGGATGGCTGGCTTAAAAAGCGCGAAACCAAGACTATTTTGCGGGAATATGTGGCGCCATTAAAGCGCAAACAGGTGGATACGCTGGTGCTGGGGTGCACGCATTACCCCTTGATTTTTTCTTTATTTGAGCGCAAAATGGGGTCAAGTTGTGAGGTTTTGAATACGGGCAAAATTGTGGCAAAGGCGCTTGAAAGGTATCTGGCGCGCCATCCGGAGATTGATGGACGGTTGGGGAGGGGCGCGGGCAGACAATTTTGGGTCTCGGATTTGACCCCGCAATTTGAAGAATTAGCTCAACGCTGGCTCGGATGTCAGATAGAGCTAAAGATAAGAAAATAGAACTTTGAAAACTGAAAAAAAACGGAGTGGCGCAGTGATGACTCTATTTGACAGGTGCGTTAAGGAGCTAAAAGAGGAATTAAAGGTGTATGATGGGAATTCGTTGAATAATAAGGAGGAGGCTAATGCTCTATTGCGAAAGTATCATCAGGAAGAAGATTTGGAGGCTAAGAGTAAAATAAAGACCGAAATAGCTCATCGGGTGGCTTTGCTGGTGCTGTGGATAGCTAGGAGGTATTTAGCACAGTTTTATTTGCCCGAAGATAATTTGCCGGACTTGTTTCAGGTGGGTTATCAAAAAGTGTTGCACGCGATTGATAAATTTGACCCGGATAAAAACGGATATTTTACGGGCTATATCACAAGTAGTGTAGCACGGATAATTCGGACAAGGTGTGATGAATCAAGGGTGCCAGTGCATATTCCCGAGTCGGTTTTTAAGACATCGCCGATGGGGCAAAAAGGAAACCAGTACCGAGAGCTGGCCGACAGAATAATGTCTAGCAGCATTTCTTTGAACCAGCCGGTGTCGCCCGGAAGTGAAACTGAATTGGCGGATATTTTGGAGGATTTTTACCCCGTGCCTTACAATGAGCCATCGGACACCGGGCCATTAAGTGAAACAGAATACCGATATTTATTGCGCGCTATATGTCGGGAAGTTGAGTGTCTGCGGTTTTTAGACGCGAGGGCAGCAGATATAATAACTCGGTATTACGGGTTAAACGGTGGTGGGTGTGAGATATTGAAGGATATCGGCGCGGACTGGCATATCGGTAAAGAACGAGTGCGACAGATTAGGGAAAAGGCTTGGGCGGAGATAATGTCGGTAGTCTGGCAAGAGATGGATGAAATCCAAAAAATGGGAGTATTGCGATGAGAACCCGCCCGGAAATGACTGGGCGGGCTTTTTATTTTTAGGCGAGCGAGTGAGGGTGGAGTAGATGCGGGTTGACTAATAATGAGAAAAGCTATAAATTGAGCGGGTTAGAGGTTGTTTGAAAATTGAACCAGTAAAAATAAAAACAAAAGGAGAAAAAGTGAGAAAACTAGTAGTTGTTCTCATGTTGATGTTTCTGACGGCGGTCGGCCTGGCATGGAATGGAATGTCGGACAGTTTGCCAGTAGGTGCCGATGTTTCCGGGAAAGTTTTGCCGGAGAAGCTGGCGGAAGTGGCCGTGGGAAGGATGACGCAGTATAGCGTGGTGGATACCAGTGCTGTAATGGGCATCAAGAATGGTTTGCTGTGGAAAAGGTCGGTTTATACCAACTGGACGTACAGTCTCCAAAACGGCGAAGTAAAAAGGGCGATAACGGTAACGGAGGATGTGGCCGTTAATAAGGTCTGGATAAATTTTTGGGCCTTGGTGATGCCTTTTATCGGGCTGTTGTTCTTGAGTATCGCTGGGATGTGGGGGCTGTATCGGAAAGACAAACTGACATGGTTCTACGTGGCGATGGTGGTATCGCTGATAGGCGTGCATATTTTCGTGCCGACACTTGCTAGCTGGGGGTCGGTCGTAGGGATTGTTTGCCTTGTCTTAATGGCAATGGTATTTTATGTTCTGGCATCGATCGGTCCCGCTGGTTTTAGAGAATGGAAGGGCTTCTTGACGTTTCTGTGTGGCGCTGTGTGGGCCGGAGGGTTGGCAAGTTGCTTCGTGGCTCTTTTGACGGCTTACGGTCGGTCCAGAGGTGCGTCGATGGCATATATCGTGTATGTAGCGGCGATGTGCGTGGCCGCGTGGCTGATAGCTTGGATATTTCAAAAGCTGTTCAAACGGAAAAACTGCAAAGTGTATGTGGCCGGGGCCTTGAGTTACGCGCCCGATTTGGAGGCATTAAAGAAGTTTTACGAGGATATCGGAGGGGTGTGTGCGTGCGCTGGCTTGAAAGAATTTGTGCCGCATTTAAAATACGATCCCGTAAACAACCCAGAGGTGTCACCGGAAGAAGTCTATAGAATGGATAGTGAGCAGGTGCGGGGGGCCGGTTTGCTGATCGCCTATGTCGGCGTGCCGTCTTTGGGGACGGGTATGGAACTGGAAATCGCGCATAGATATGGGGTCCCGATAATAATGTTGTGGGCCGAGAAAGATGGGTATATCTCTCGTATGGCACGAGGTACTCCGGCGATTTTACAGACGATTGTGTTTGAGAATTACGAGGATGGATTGGCACAATTGAAAGTCGCGCTGGAGGAATTTCTGACGGAGCGATAAAGTGTCGCTCTTTATAACGTTATAGCAAAAGACCCTCGGGAGCCGGGGGTCTTTTTTTATTTTTTATCGCGATTAATAAATAATTTTGCCGGTTTTGGTGGAAATCAAAGTATATAGCTCGGATTCAATAGCAGAGAATTCGGGTAGGTCGTAGTTCGTCAGGCGTACTGTTTTTGATTGGTCACCGGTATTGATAGTCAAGGTGGAGTAGCCGCCGTCCATTATCATTGGATCTATATAGTTGTTTTGTAAGGAGAAAAAGTCGTTTTTCGCGGCGACATCCAGTATCTTGGTCATTTCGGTCGCGGAGACTTCAAAAGTGTGAGTTTCTTCCAATTTCAGGCCTTTGTAGGTGTTGTAGGTGGCCTGACCATCTTTTGAGACGTCAAAGGTGGTTTTGCCCCACTCCGCATGTGAAGCTCCAGTTTCGTAATGTATGGCGGAATTTGTCGGGTCAAAGGTAAAAGATAGCTTTTTATTCTTTGGCCGCAAGATGAGGAATAGCGCGAGGGCTAGAACGATTGCGATTGCGATTATGGGCCATATTTTTTTCATGGGTTTTGGGTTATTGATGAAATTATTTGGTCAAAATAATCAATTCTCTTTCAATTCCGGTTTTGGTTTGGTAAATTATGGCTTGATGAGAAAACCCCAGTTGATCAAAAACAGTTTTCCAATCGGCGTAATAAAAATGGGTGGGACAATAAAATTCAGCTTCGTTGTATTGCTGGTTTTTGGACGGGTTGTCGATTAAACAAATCCCGCTTTTATTTAAAATTTTATATGTTTTTTCAAGCGCTTCCAGTTGTTCTGACTTGGAAAAATCTCCGATTACCGTCCAGGTAAAAAGTATCGCGTCGAAGTTTTCGTTTTCTGGTAATTTTTCAAAGGCGATATTTAGCAGTTTAGTATCTTTGGGGTCAAATTGGATTTTTCCGAGTTTTTGTTTGAAAGCTTCTAAATAGTTTGGTTGTTCATCAATGCCGGTATAGTAAAAGCCATTTTTTATTAATTCAATGCCGATTCTTCCGGTGCCGCCGCCGATTTCCAAAATTTTAGCTTTTTGCGGTAGGTATTTTAGAATTTGCTCAAGATCGGAGCTGGGATTTTCTCCAAATGTTTTTAGCGCCACGGAGTCCAGGGTTTCTATTGGTAGCAGATTATAGAATTTTTGGTTTTTCATGGGTTGAATAGTAGCTTAATTATACCCTGATCTCCTTTTCCAGCCAAGGGATGGGGTGGTTTTTGATTTAGGGGCGTCTCTAGTTTAAAATTTTATCTTTTTCCTGAAAAAATATCAGACATATCTTTTCGAGAACGCTCACCAATAGTATTTTCGAAGAATTTTAAATTATCAAATTGATACAATAAAATTAAAACCAAAATAACGCAGGTACTAAAAGCTCCCTTAAGTAAAGATGGTAGCAGTTGCGCTTGGGTTGATAATGCCGAAACTGTTATCAAAAGTATGCCGCCTAAAAAAATAATTAGCGTCCATTGAAACCTTGGAATACGTTCTTGATGCAAAGAAATCATTCTTTTCCGAACTAATTGTAAGTCTCTAGAAATACGCAAAATTTCCTTAATGCCGGCTTTTCGTAATTCTGTCATTTTTTTAGTCTTATCTATTTCGCCAAGTTGTTCATGAATTTGGCAGATAGTATTTGATTTATGTGTAAAATGATAGTCCCAGGCTCGGTTTTTTATTATTAGCGAATGATGCTTCTCAATAGTTTCTTTGATTTTTCTTTGAGCGGCTGCGCCAAAATGACCGAAATAACGGTAAAGCGCCGAGAGATAGCCGTCAAAGTTAGCATTTTCATTTCTAATCAAACTATATCTGTTTCCTTGCCGAGAAATAAAAAAACCAGTAAAAATAGCAAATAAAAAGGTGGCAACGGATAAAAAGCTTGAATCAAATCCAGCTGGTTTAAGAGGTGATGAATAATAAAAAATTGACAGAAAGATAAATACGATCAGTAAAATATATTTTGTCATATTTTTTAATTAATAATTATAATTATTAATATTATATCACAATATTATTTTTTATGTAGATTTTTTAAATTTTTTCTCAATCTTTTTCTGAAGGGTTTTGATGCTGTTGAGATAGACGTGTTCTACATTGCTTAAGGTTTTGGTTTGGTATTTTCTATATTCCACTTCGGCTTTTTCCACCGCCGCGATATGACTCACGGAGCCGGTTTTTGTAAGAACTTTTTTGTCAAAAACTTTTATCAATTTGTCGAGCTGGGCAATCCAATCCTTCATATATGTCGGCTTGCGATCCATTGCTTTTACTTCCGCTAAATCAAAAAACGCGGAAACGATATTGTTCAGGATTTTTAGCTCTTGCTCGTTAAGATAATTTTTCGCAATAGCGATATCTTTTTTGCTTACGCCTCCGTTGGAAAAACTTAGCAATCCCATAAACGGCTTGCCGGCATTGGCGCGCTCGGCAATCACTTCGGCGGCAGTATGGCCATGAGCCGCGTAATGCAGTTTATTTTGTACAATTTTGAAAAATTTTATGGATTCTAATGCTTTTGGGTCGTAATCAATGCTGGTAGAGTACAGGTCAAGAACCTGGCGGTAAAGAACTTTCTCGCTACTGCGGATATCACGGATACGGTCAAGCAGCTCTTTCCAATAATTGCCCCCACCGTTGCCCTTGAGGCGTTCATCGTCCATGGTAAAGCCCTTGACGATGTATTCATTCAGTCGTTTGGTCGCCCAGATACGAAATTTTGTCGCGATGCTTGATTTAACGCGATATCCAAGAGAAATAATCAGATCTAAATTATAGTATTTTGTGTTATATTTCTTGCCATCTGCGGCAGTATGTAAGAAATCCTTACATACTGAATCCGCAATCAGCTCGCCCTCGTCAAAGATATTTTTTATATGCATGGTAATGTTCGGACGAGATGTGCCAAAAAGCTCGGCAAGTTGAGCTTGATTGAGCCAAACAGTTTCGCCTTGTATCTGTACCTGAATGCTTGGTTTCCCGCTTTCACCTTGATAGATGATGATTTCGCTGTTTGGTTGGTTATTTTTCATGTAGTATTTATTTGGATGTTATATATATTTGCATCTACCCCTGATTTTATCCCATTTTCTATGGTTTTGTCTAATTGGAAGCCGTGGCGGGTGAAAAAGGTGTTGCCAAGGTCGTTGGCCTGGGCTACTTGGGCGGTGATGTGGGTTATTTTGTGGCTTTTTGCGCTGTTTATGGCTGTTTGTAGGAGTTTTGAGCCCAGCCCCGTGCCTTGGTGGTCTGGGTTAATGTCCAGCCAATCAATGTATAGCTCGTCTGGCGAGATTTCGAATATAATTCCGCCGATAATTTTTCCGGTGTTTTCAATCACAAAACAATTATTCAAATTTTTGGCGGATAACAGGCGATGGAGATTTTCTTTTGTGTCCCACGGATTGGTTTTGAGCAGTAATTTCAAATATAATTCCAAATCCGCGGGTGTGAATT
>CAZJMI010000043.1:0-7296 GCA_964547305.1 uncultured Gammaproteobacteria bacterium | reverse complement strand
TCATTTGACTCCCGGCCAGCACCTCATCCAGCAACGCCCCTTCCGCCAGCCCCATCACACCGGCTCTGGTGTGGCCATTGTCGGCGGCGGCCAAATACCACGCCCCGGGGAAATCAGCCTAGCTCATCGTGGCGTGCTTTTTTTGGACGAATTTCCCGAATTTCCCAAGAGTATTCTGGAAAACCTACGTCAGCCGCTGGAAGACCGCGTCATCACTATTGCCCGCGCGCAGGCCACCTATGTATTCCCTGCCAATTTTATGCTGGTTGCTGCTCAAAACCCCTGTCCCTGTGGCTTTCTCAACGACCCCGAAATCCGTTGTACCTGCACTCCCAGTCAAATCGTTAATTATCAAAAAAAGCTTTCCGGCCCCATTTTAGACCGCATTGACCTCTGCGTTGTTGTCCCTCGCCTATCCTTTGAAGTTATGGCCACCCCCACCCCCGCCGAAACCTCCGCCTCCGTCCGTGCCCGCGTTGAAGCCGCCCGCCAAGTCCAATGCCAACGCTTCTCTGATTTCAAATTTCTTACCAATTCGGAAATGCGCTCCCAAGATTTAAAAATTCACTGCCAGCTAGATCATCCCTGTCAAGATATTATTCGCCAGGCAGTCAATAAACTTCATCTTTCGGCTCGTGGCTACAACCGCGTCCTCAAAGTCGCGCGTACCATCGCCGACCTGGGACAGAGCCCCTCAATTCAGCTCTCCCATCTCGCCGAAGCCCTCCAATACCGCCACAATTTGTAAATAGCCCCTGCCCCTTGACAAAGAACTTAAAGTTTGCTACCCTTATCGCGTGTACATTGACAATTTAAAAGTCAATTGAAAAAGAAACAGTATAAAGTTAACCAATAAAGGGCCCACCCAAAACACCTAACAAGGAGGAGAAATGAAAAGGGTTCTTAGTATCATCGTCGTAGTCGGTCTGTTTTTGGCGTTGCAGCCTGCAATTGCCCAACAGCCCAGCTATCTCCCTATGGAGCCGTTGTCGAAAGTCGTCAGCGGCACCACTGTCGGCCCCGTCAAAGCGGGAGTCCTCAAAGTTCCGGTCATTACTTGGGGTGGAGATTTTCTCCCCATTATGACCGAGAGCAGCGGGATTTTTAAAGCCAAAGGCCTGGACGTTTCTCTGTTTTGCGAAAACGATTTCGCCAAGCAGGTGGATCGCTGTCTGGCCGGAGATACCCCATACTTACGAGGTACTATCGGGATGATCAACGCCGCGTCCGATGCCTTCAAGGCTAAAGGTCAGAAGCTGGTGGTTATCTATCAGCTTACCTGGTCCACCGGCGGCGACGCTATGGTCGTCCGTTCCGGCAAGAAATTGAGCAATATTAATACAGTCGCCATTCAGCGTTTTGGTCCACATATGGACTACGCGGCTAATTTGTTTAGCCAGGCCGGCCGCCTTAATAAAGTTCAATTCAAGTGGTTGCCAGAGCTCACCTTACCCACCTTCGATACTCAAGGCCGCATTATCGATCCAGTGTCAGCTTTTTTATCTGATGCCTCACTCGATGCTGTTATGTGTATCATTCCGGACGCCCTGACGCTTACATCTGATGGCGCCACAGGCACCGGTTCTGAAGGCTCGGTCAAAGGTGCTACTATCGAGCTCTCGACGAAAACTGCTTCTCGTATTATTGCCGATGTTTACGCTGTACGCGAAGATTATTTCAACGCGCATCGTGACAAGGTAACGAGTTTTGTCCAAGCTCTCATGCTTGGTGAAGAGGCTCTACGTGATCTTCGCGCCAACAAAGCTACTCGCCAGGCCGAACACAAGCAATTAGTATCCAAAGCTGCCACTCTACTTATGGGTGCGGCTGGAGCTACGGAAATTACTGAAGCCATGCTCGGTGATTGCGAATTTGTCGGTTATTCTGGCAACGTCGCTTTCTTCACCGGCAAAGGTACCACTCGTAATCTGAAAGTTATGAATGCTGAAATTCAAAAATCGTTCATCACTATGGGAATTATGACCGGTACCGTGTCCATCGCTTCTGCTGGTTGGGACTATGCCGCCCTGGCTACTGGTTTAAAGTATGCCACCGGCGTTCCTGCCGCGACCGCCCAAGCCAAGCCCAAGTTCGACGCGAAGAAAGTCACCGCCCAAGTGGAGAAGCAGATTGCTGCCGAGCCCACGAAATGGCAAACAGATGGTACTTTGTTCGTCGTCGAAATTAATTTCGATGCCAATCAAAGTACTTTCTCGACGGATAAGTATGCCGGAGATTTCCAGAAAGCTATGGAAATCGCCCAAACCTATGGCGGCGCGCTCATTGTCGTCGAGGGCCATTCCGACCCTCTAGGCATAATGAAAGACAAGCAAAATAATGTCAGCCAGGCCGAAATCGACCAGAAAACACAGATAGCGAAAAACTTGTCTCTGTCGCGCGCGCAAGCCGTGCGAAAAAGTTTCTTGGAGTATTGTTCCAAGAAAGGTCTTACCATCGACCCATCTCAATTCGTGCCCGTTGGTCTTGGGGTCAAAAGTCCCAAGTACAACCCCCCGCGTACCGAACAGGAATGGGCGGCCAATCGCCGCGTTGTTTTCAGGATAAAGCAAGTTGAGGCCGAACTCGATACATTCACACCCCTGAATTAAGGAGCTAGAACAATGAAAATTCAAGACACAATCAAAATCTTGGCCTATGCCAGTTTGCTGTGCCTGGGGTTATTCTTTGTCGCTGGCTGTACGCAGCAGACAGGAACCCCACCAAGCAAGGCGCCCACGGCCAAAGCTCCCACCGCCCCCAAAGAGGCGGGAGATGTTATTCCCCTGGATAACTCCAAAGGCGAGGCCTCACTTACCAAAAACTTCTATATCATCTTCGATGGTAGTGGAAGTATGAACGATCGACCTTGTGGCAAGGATCGTAAATTTGACACCAAGCTCGACGCGACCAAGTGGGCCATTGCCGAATTTCTCAAGAAAGTTCCCGGAGACGTCAATCTCGGCTTATACGTTTTTGACGCCGCGGGTGCTCGCGAGGTAGTCAAGCTCGGCCCTAAAAATCGTCAGGAGTTTTCTGTGGCGATTATGAAAGCCGAGAGTGGCGGCGCTACTCCTCTAGCCAAAGCTATCAATTACGGCACTGATCGACTCGTCGAGCAGTACAAGAGACAGCTAGGCTACGGGGAATATCGGCTTATCGTCGTCACTGACGGTCAGGCCGACGGCATCCCCAAGGCGGTCGCTCGTACCCAGCATCTTACATTCCCGATTTACACTATCGGGATTTGTATCGGCAATGATCACGCTCTGTATAAGCTTTCGCACTCGTACCGGGCGGCTGACAATCCTGCCGAGATAGCCAAGGCGCTCGAGGAAACTGTTGCCGAACTACCGACATTTGACGCTGGTAAGTTCGAAAAACTTAACTAGCGTCTCAATAACCCCGATTTCAATTCGACCAACGGGCGGGCAGCACGTCTGTCCGTTGGTCGCTCACACCCCAAGGAGGTGGAGTCTCATGTGTCTGAACAACCGCGGGTCCGTTAAAGGCCTGCTTCTCCTGATTATTATTGGGGCAGTCATTCTGTTGGCCATCTTCGTTGTCCGTCCGCTGGTCTTTAACAAGCATCAGCGGAAGACATCAGATGCCGCAGCTTCTGCCACTACTATCCGCATTGCCGGTGACGGGTATCTAGGGTATTGGTTCATCACCTCACCGGAAATGCGCACCCAAAGCCCTCGCAAGGGACTGGAGATTGCTTTTACTGATGACGGCGGAAACTATGCCGAGCGTCTGGAAAAATTTGACGACAAGGAATACGATTGCATCGTACTCCCCGTGAATTCATATTTACAACACGGCGCCAAAGAAAAATTTCAGGGCGTCATTGTAGCCGCCATCTCCGAATCAAAGGGCGCGGACGCCATTGTTGGCTTCCCCGACCTAATGCCTTCAGGCAAGATTAATGACCTCAACGATCCCGACCTGCGAATCATTTATACCGGTCAATCACCGAGTTCCTTTCTGCTCGATTTGACGATTGCAGATTTTGATCTGGATCGTCTGCGGACTGAAAAGACTTGGCGTCATGAGGCCGCTAGTTCTGAAGAAGTTTATGACATCGCCAAAAAAGCATCCAAAGACCGCACCAAGGGAGACGCCTTCGTCATGTGGGAACCAGAGGTATCAAAAGCCATTGAGAAACTTGGCATGAAATATCTGTGGGGATCCGATAAATTCGCCGGCTATATTATCGACGTTTTCGTCTTTCGCCGCGATTTTGTCGCCAAAAACCCGGAAATTGTGCAAAAATTTTTGGGCACTTACTTCCGCGTATTGGACACCTACGCTGCTAACCCGGAACGCATGGTCAAGGAGATGAAAAAGAGTGCGGACTTAAGCGAGCCTGTTATCGAATCGATGATCAAAAAAATCGATTGGTACAATCTCGCGGAAAACTGCAGTCAAGAATTCGGAATTCAAACCGACCCCAGCATCCCTGCCAATGACGGTATTATTAGTACTATCATTGCCTGTAGCGATGTCATGTCCCGGGCCGGATATTTCGACAACGATGATCTGCGTGATCCGTATATCATTGTTAACAGTAGTTTCCTCGATCAGCTCTCCAGCACCGGCGTTAAAGCCGTTGGCGCTGATGGCAAACCAGTTGTTATCAACTTCAAACCCCTCAACGACCAAGCTTGGACTGACCTCAAAGAAGTTGGCACGATGCGAATCGAGCCCATTACTTTTAAAAGTGGATCCAATAGCCTTGACGATCAAGGTAAAGAAGTTGTCGACAAGGTGGCCAAAATGTTGGTTGCTAATTACCCGACCTATCGGGTGGCTATAAAAGGCCATACCGGAGCCGGTGATGTCGAAGCCAACAAAGCACTTTCTCTTGAACGCGCTCAAGTAGTGCTTCAAAGATTAGTGGCGGTACACAGCGTAGTCCCCGAGCGGCTACACGCTTACGGCCTGGGTGCCACCCAGCCGCCGAAGCTCAAACCCGGTGAATCGCAAAGATCTCTAGGGTTCAGAATGCCCCGGGTCGAATTTATTCTCCTCGAAGGCAACGAACTGTAATTTATCACTGTCAACCACGGGTAAAACCGTGAGGAGGTTATTCCATGTTCGGTAAACCCTCGGATAAGCCCAAACCCGCAGTGGCTGTCCCCACCGCTCGAGACTTTACGCCTCAAGCGGTCAAGAAGGCATTGCTCAAGTACACACTTGAGCATCCATTAACCACCTACCCGGCTGCGTTATTTATGCTTTCTATTCTTGCCTCTGCCTTGTTCGGCCTTAGCGGACTATCTTTTGCCGCTCTGGTCGGAACCTTCGGTATCTCTTGCTTATCTGGGGTCTGGAATTACTTTTTCTGCGCCGAGAAGTTTGAACATCGGCGCAGCCAGAAACTGCAAGAGATAATCAGTAAGTACGCCGAGCAAAAACGCAAAGAGCTCGAACAAGACCTACTTAATTATGACTGTCAACAAGGCTGTGAACAGCTTGAGCGATTGCAGGCAAAATTTCAGGTCTTCCAAGAACTACTTGCTGCCAAACTCAACACTGGCGAGTTGACCTATCAGAGGTATCTGGCCACTGTTCAAGAAGTTTTTCTTTCCGCGCTGGATAATTTAACCTATATTGTTGCCACTCTCAAAAGTATCAGCACTATTAAAGAAGATTATATCAACCAACGGATTCAAGAGCTTCAACGGAAGCAAAAATCACAGCTTGGTAATGGCAAACAAGCGGCGCAAATTGAGATTCTTGAAAAAGAATTAGCTCTGCGCCAACAGGAACTTGAAAAAGTTGATGGCTGGCTCTTGGAAAACGAAGATGCTATGCTCCAACTTGACATAGCCGTAAACGGAATCAAAGACATGGATACTGGTCAAGACCAAGGTAAAATTGATATGCAAACCTCTATGGAAGCATTATTAGAATTAACCCAGCGTGCTCCCCAGTATTCGAAAAAACAAACCAACATTAATTCCCAAGGAGGAATACTTAATGGGTGATCAAGTAATCCGTCAGCGGGTACCGCAAAAACCTGCCGACGGTTCATCAAGTCAAACCGTGGATGTCGTCCAGCCCGGCCAGTCCCTCGATGAAAAGCAGATTCGTAGTGAATTATCTTTGCTGCCGGTAGATATTGACACTCAAGAAAAGGTCGACCCGGAGCTGGATCGGCAAGCCGACGCGTACGTAGCAACCTTGCTCGGCAAGGAACATACCAAGGAAGACAAAGCAAAGGCCATCGACCAGCTTGGCTTCAAAATTCAGCAAGCCTCTACTCGTAAAAGCGGGCTACTTCAGGAGCCAATCAGAAATCTGGCCAAAAGTGGCGCTGAAGGCGGCGAGGTGGCTACTGCTCTAACCGACCTACAAGTCCAAGTTGAAGCTTTAGATCCTGCCCAGCTCGATTTTAAGCCGGGATGGTTCGCTAGAACCTTAGGGTTCATCCCCGGTGTCGGTCCGTCCCTTAAAAGGTATTTTCTGCAATATGAAAGTGCCCAAACGGTCATCAACGCCATTCTTCTCTCCCTTGAGAAGAGTCGCGGTCAACTGGAGCGAGATAATGTTATCTTATCGGGGGATCAGGCGGACATGCGCAAACTAACCTTTCAACTCGCCAAATTTATTACGCTAGCCCAGCTGATGGACGAAAAACTCCAAAGCAAGCTGCTCGAACCCGAGATAGTTCAAGATGACGAAAAATGTGCGTTCATTCAGGAAGAATTGTTGTTTCCGCTGCGCCAGCGCATCATGGACCTTCAACAACAACTGGCTGTCAATCAACAAGGCGTACTTGCTATGGAAATCATCATCCGCAACAATCGCGAGTTAATTCGCGGGGTGTACCGAGCGGAAACTGTCACTATCTCCGCCTTACGCATTGCCGTCACAGTGGCGGTGGCCTTGACGCATCAAAAAATTGTCTTGGACAAGATTAACGCGCTCAATACTACCACCTCGAATCTTATCTCTCAAACAGCCATGCGGCTCAAGACGCAGGGCGTCGACATCCAAAAGCAGGCCTCCAACACAATGCTCAACATGAAAGACCTGCGCAGCGCTTTCAGTGACATCCACATCGCCATGACCGCCATCGCCAACTTCCGCACCGAAGCGTTGGACAAAATGAAGAACAACATCGACGAGATGGAAATTATGACGAAAGATGCGGAAAAGGATATCGATAAGATGGAAAAAGGCAATCAAGCCCGAGCTTCTACGGGGCTCTCCATCGACGTCGATGCCAGCTTTGAACCTGGGCCCAGATAAGCCCGATAACCTCAAACCGAACCGAACTAAACCGAGCTG
>CAZJMI010000042.1:0-7593 GCA_964547305.1 uncultured Gammaproteobacteria bacterium | reverse complement strand
TATTTTTGTGTTCGCCTTCGATAATGCGCGAAAGGACGGCGCTGCCTTCACCTTGCGAACCGGTGCAGAGTACCACGACGCGGTTGTCGGGGAAATTATCTATTTGGCTGATTTTGATTAAGGTGTCTTTGTTGATTTTGACATATCCCAGTTTGTGAGCGATTTCCACGTTCTTTTTCATGCTGTAACCATCGAGAGCAACTTTCTTTTTGAGGACGGTGGAGATATCGAAAAGCCAGGCGATGCGTTCGATTTGAGAGGAAAAAGTGCCGATGATGATGCGACCAGGAGCGTTGGCGATGAGATTCGTGAGATTCTTTTTCATATCCAAACTGGTGGCGCTGGCACGGACGTCGACGACGCCGAGACTTTCAAGCATCAAGATGGTGGGGTGATGAAGATTGGTCAGGTGAGAATAGTCTACATCGGGTGTGCCTTGAGCATCTCTTTCCATGGTCCAGTCGCCAGGATGAATGATGGTGCCTTCGGGGGTTTTGATAACAATGCCGACGGCGTCCATGATGGAGTGCTCTACTTTAAAAAATGAGACGTTAAAAGCCCCGAAATTAAAAGTGTCGGTGATTTCTTTGATCAAGATGGTTTTCAAGTTGGTGGTGCTGCCTTTGTCTTTGTCTTCTAGGCGATCTTTGACCATTTCCAGGGTTAGATTGCGACCGACGATGGGGGGATAGTTGAGTTTTTTGAGTAGGATGGGGGCGGCGCCGATGTGGTCTAAATGTCCGTGAGAAAAAATGACGGCACGAATACGCGATTCCTTGCCTTTGAGATAGGCGACATTGGGGATGATATAGTCGATGCCGGGCATGTCTTCTTCGGGAAATTGCAGACCCATATCGACGATGATGATGTCTTGGCCGTATTCAAAAACGGTCATATTGCGGCCGACTTCTTCCATGCCGCCGAGAGGGATGATTTTGAGTTTTTTGGCGCCAGTGTCGGGGGCCGGTTGGCTGGTCGCGTGGGGCGTGGGGCGGTTGTTCGAATTGGTCGGTTGGGCGGAGGCGGGCGCGTAACGCGGGCGGCGCGAACGATGGGATTTTTTGGGGCGGTCTGAAGTGTTTTGCGGACGAGGCCCGGGAGTAGAGGAACTAGGTGCCGAGCTGTTGCCGGCTTGATTTCTTGGTCGATAATTTGCTTGCATAATTTTTACCTGGTACAGGTTAATAGATGATAAGTTTTCTTGCCTTTGCGCAAGAGAATATAACGGCTGCCGGACAGACAGTCGTTAGAAGTTAAATTTTTGTCTTCGGAGTCGCAGCGCTCTCCATTGAGATAGATGGCGCCGGCGGCGAGGTCTTCGCGGGCCTGGCGTTTAGAGGTGGTAAGGCCGGAACTGACTAAAGCGTCTAGCAAAGGAGTACCGGATTTGATATCAGAGCTGGGCATGGCTTGTGGTAGCCAGTTGGCGTCGGTGCCGGAGCAAATGGCGCGCAGGTCTTCTTCGCGGCCGCTAAAAAGGGCGCCAGTCAAAGAGACGGCGGTGTCGGCGGCTTCGGAGCCGTGAATCATGGCGGTCATTTCATAGGCGAGTTTTTTCTGGGCGGCGCGCTTTTCGGGGGCGGCGGTGAGTTCTTTTTCTAGGGCTTGGATTTCATCCAGAGATAGGAAAGTGAAATATTTTAATAAAGGAATGGCTTCTTGGTCAGGACTGTTGACCCAGAATTGGTAAAAGAGATAAGGGTGAGTCAACTCGGCATCTAGCCAAATGGCGTTGCCGGCACTTTTGCCGAATTTCTGACCGCCGGCCGTGGTGATGAGGGGAGTGGTAAGGCCGAAGACTTCTTGTTGTTCACGGCGGCGGATATAGTCCACGCCGGCGGTGATATTGCCCCACTGGTCGGAGCCGCCAGTTTGCAGACGGCAATTATGTTTTTTAAACAGATGCCAGAAATCGTAGGCTTGAAGTAGGGGATAGCTGGATTCGGTGATAGAGATACCGGCCTCCAGTCGCGAGCGGACACTTTCTTTGTCTAAGATATAGCCGAGGGTGAAATGTTTGCCGACATCACGTAGAAAGTCTAGGGTGTTGATTTTTTTCCACCAATCGTAATTATCATAGACCTTGGTGTCGTGGCCGAAAAACTTTTGTAGATAGGATTTGAGAGCGGCGGTGTTGGTGGCCAGAGTTTCGGGGTCGAGTAGCGAGCGCTCGGAAGCGCGGCCGCTGGGGTCACCGATAAAGCCGGTGGCGCCGCCGATCATAGGGAGGATTTCGTGGCCGGCATTTTGCAGGCGTTTGAGGGCGACTAAACCCAAAAGATTGCCGACATGCAAAGACGGGGCAGTCGGGTCAAAGCCGGCGTAAACGACGAGCGGGTTTTGGGCGTCGGAGAGAAGCTTTTCTATTTCCGAGTCATTGGTGGTTTGATAAATCAAACCACGAGCGCGAAGGTCCGCGAAGAGCGCAGGTGAATTGGTTTCAGACATGATGTTTGATTTTAAGGGCAGGGATAAATTTTAAATTTATGAGAAAATGGAAGTTTAATTTTGGTGCCGAGAGCGGGACTCGAACCCGCAAGGAGTTGCCCCCACTAGTCTCTGAAACTAGCGTGTCTACCAATTTCACCACCTCGGCGAGAGATGAGCGTCCGGCCGCGAAGCGGTCGGAGATGACTATAGTAATGTAGCGCAGATAATAAGTTTTTTCAATAGGGTCGAGCGCTTATTGGAGGCGGCGTTTAACTTTGAGATGCCAGAGCTCGACATCATTGAAGCGGTCGGCGGGTACGGATAAGTGAAACATATCGAAGCCGCGCAAGCGCTTGTCGAGAAAATAAACGTGAGTGGGGCTGTAAAGAAAGATGGCGGGTAGGTCGTTGCGCAGGATAGTTTGAAATTCTTGGTATTTGGCGGCGCGTTCGTCTGTGTTTAAGGTGGAGCGAGCTTCGATTAGTAGGCGGTCGGCTTTGATACTGCGGTAGAGCGCCAGGTTGAGACCATTGTCAATTTGTGAGGAGTGCCAGATGGGATAGGGGTCGGGGTCAAATTTAGTGATGACGCTATAAAGCAAAATTTCATAATCGTGAGAACGGAGAATATCGCGCGAAAAATTTTCTTTGGGCAGAGTTTGAACATTGGCTTGGATACCCAAGCGGGCCCAATTATTTTTGATAATTTCCGCGGATTTAAAGTATTCGGCCTTGTTTACAGTGGTGATAGTGAAAGACAGAGCTTGGCCGCTTTTGTAGCGTAGTTGGTCTTCAGGATTTAATTTCCAACCGAGATTGTCGAGCAGCGTGGCGGCTTTTTCCAAGTCATAGTCGTAGGCGGGAATCTGGTCGTTGTAACCGAGCTGGTCGGGGGCGATGGGTCCCTGGATGAGTGTGCCGTCACCCTCGAGGGCGGCATTGATGATTTGTTGACGGTCGGTTGAGAGGACCAGAGCTTGGCGGAGATTGGCGCTGGCAAGGGTGGTGTTTTTGCTTTGATTAAAAAAGAGCGCGGTATATTGGGGGAGGAAAATGTTTTGACGGTTAAAACTGCGGGGAGTGCCGATAGTATCGCGCCAGCCGGAGGCGGTATAAAAAAGTCCATCGATGTTGTGGGATTTGAGCGCGGCGCCGGCCTCTTCGGAACTGGTGAAAAATTTGAAACTGATGCCATCCAAGTAGGCGGCGGTGCCATTGTAAAGGGGATTGCGTTCCAGGGTATAGGATTTAATAAAACCGGCCTTATCTTTAGTGAGAGTTTTAAATTTGAAAGGACCGTTGCCGATGGGCTTGAGATTGCGTTCGGCGAGGGCGAATTGATTGTCGGAAACCTGATTCCAAATGTGTTCCGGTAAAATACCGCCGGTCAAGCCAGAGAGGAAGGGGGCGAAGGGCGCGCTCAAAGTGAATTTGATAGTATAGGGGTCGATGACTTCCAGATTGACGCCGTAAAAATTATTGAATTCGGGACTTTGCAGAGAGGGGTTTTTGATAGCGGCGACGGTGAATAAAACATCGTCAGCGTCAAATTTTTCGCCATCTTGCCAGACGATACCGCGGCGGAGATAAAGGGTATAAGTTTTGCCATCGGAGCTGATTTCATAACTTTCGGCCAGGTCGGGTTGTAACTGTTGGTCGGCGCCATAGCGCAAGAGACCGCGGAAAAATAAACGGGAGATATTGTAATCGGTTTCATTAAGAGAGGCGAAAACGGGATTGATGAGACGAGGTTGACCGACTAAGCCTTCAGTATAAACACCTCCGGCTTGCGGGTATTGTTTCAAACTGTAGAGATAAAAATGGGCGCCCCACCAAACCAGGCCGACTAGGAGAATCAAGAGAGCGGCGCGAAAAATCCAGAGTTCGCGGTGGCTTAAAAAGCGGGACAAGTATTTGATTTGTTTAGGACGGGGGACGCGGCTTTTGAGTAAACCGAAGACTAATTTTTTATCCAAATCACTGCGAGATGGCTCGCGGTGGCGGAAACTGATGAGGCGGCGTAAAAAATCACGCAATTTAACGTAAGATAACATTGAGTAAGCCTAAGGCTAAAAAGATGATGCCCAGTACAATCGTGGCAATGAAGATCACCTTTTCCGCTCCGCGGCGCGTCAGATAAACATTATCGCCGCCGCCAAAGGTCGCGGAAAGACCGGCACCTTGGGACTGCAATAAAACAGCGATAACCAGCAAAACAGATACTACAATTTGAGTAATAGCTAAAAACTGCATCGTGGAAAGTTAAAAGAATTAAGCACTAAACATTGGTACTTATCATAGCAGATTGGGTGAATTTGGTCAACGGGTGGGACGGGGATGTTTGACAAAATTGGGTGATGGGGGCATAATGCCAGTAAGAATAAATTTGAAAACAACAAACAAAAAGGAGGAAAAATGAGCACTCATCGTGAAAATATGATGTCTACGGACACCCATTGCTCTTGTGGTGAGGATGTGCGGAGGCTGATGAGAGACGCTCGGGCAGTAGGGGATCGTGAATGTATATGTCCGCGTTGTGGCTCGATCTTGGTGCTCTTGAGTGGGGATTTTGAAAATCCTCGCGCGAGTGTCAGGCCTGCGACGGCGGATGAGATCGCCAGTATTCCGTCTGGCATTCTCGAACAGTTAAAGAAGACTAAGTTGCCGAAGCGTGCTTCCGAAGAGTTTCTCGATGCGCCTCCTGGGGCATCAGTTGGGGCCGAAGGCTGATGTCAAATGAATCTGGACTATCTCCCAAATGGAAGGATGGTCAGTGTCGCTACTTTGATTTATCTAAATCGGGGTAGCGGCATTTTTTATTGAAATAATAGTTTTTAAAAATTTATAAATTTGGTATAATAAAATGAGACTGCACTAAAAGGCGGAGTTATTTTAACTAATGCTTGACGAGAGTTTAAAGAATTTAAGGGAAGAACTGAATTTATCGGCGCGATTGAAAAGGCTTTTTTCTATCCAAAATCCAATTTGGCTGGTTTTGGTTGTGTTGGTGGGGCTGGTGGTGCTGTGGATGATTTTGTATTCTTTTACTCCGATTTTTGGCGTGGCACGCGATGGGATGAAAATTTTTCCGACATCGGTGGCGGGGGATTTGGCGATTGGCGAGCAGCCGTGGTCACATCAAGAGGCCGTGTTGATGCAGGATTTGGCGGGGGACGCATATTTTGAAGATTTTAATTGTGAAAATTCGGCATGTACATTGGATTGGGTACAGCCGGAGTTGCAGCTGGTTGTCGCGCCTGATACGGAGGCGGGCGTGATGGACGAGAGCGGGTCGGCGGAGAATAGCGATGGGGCTGATATGGTTTCGGTGGAAAATAATAATCAGACAACACAAGATATTTTAGAGAATGAAGATAGCTCCGCGCCGGCGGAAGACAATGCGTCTGAAAGCGGCGAGACAGGGAGCGGCGATGGGGAGGCGGCGGAGAGTGAGGTCGCGCCGGTTGAAAGCGAACCAGCTTCGGTCGAAGTGCCAGCGGCGGATAGTACGCTGGCTCCGGAAGAAGTGGCACCAACATCGAGGATGGAAAATTTAAAAAAATTGGCAGGGAATTTTATAATTCAGGCAGAGAGTGATGAAAGCGTGCCGGTAGAAGCTATGGATGTGGTGGCGGAAGTGCCGCCAGCGGCAGATAATATAATGGACACCGAAGACGTGATAGAGCATAATGTCGCGGCGAGCGAAATTGAAGTGGATGAGGTGGCTCTAGAAGAACCAGGGAATACTGATTCCGGAGATAGCGAGAGCGATGATAGTGAGCCAAATGATGAATTGTTGCCGGCAGAAATTCCGGCAGAAATTCCAGCGACAAGACCAACCTACGCGGAGGTGACTAAGGTGTTAAATTTGGGAGGATTTTCTTTAAATGGTTACGAAGAGTTGCTGGATGAAAATGTGGTGATTCAAAATTTTGCGTTAAGACTGTCTATGGCGGCTAGTGGCGTGTCGGGTGATCGACTGGCGATTGAGTATTATCGTGAAGGTAGCTGGTATAGTTTAGAGGACTTAGATTTGAGTCAAAAAATTTCCAATGAATCAAATGGCGGATATTTTCTCTATACGTTGCCGTTTCTACAAAATAAAATCGATTTAGACGATTTTAAGATACGATTGGTATATTCAGGCAGTAGGGGTGGGCAGGTTTTTGTGGACTCGGCTTGGGTGGAATTGGATTTTGGTGAGGGGGAAGACGATCCGACTTTGTTAAAGGAATTAGAAGAAACACAATACCAAATACAAGATATAGATGAGGGTGAGTTTTTGGGCCAATATCGCGATTTAAAAAAAGCGTTTAAACCGGCAACTTTGCAAATCGCGGCAGACAAACCCTTGGTAGCGGAAAATGATTTAAAAGCCGAAGCCACGCTAGCTAAAGCGCGGCGCGGTCTTTTGGATTTTGTAGGTATACCGACTACTAAGCGTTCAGAAAAACCGAAATTTAAAGCCGGGGATTTACAAACCGCCAAGACCTCGCAACGCGAAGGGGATAATTTAAAAAACCAGTTGGCGCTGGAAAAAGTGGTGGTGACGACCGAATATGTGCCAGACGGGAATTTGAATCAGGAAAATAAAAGCGAAAACGGCGAGACGACTGGCAAAGTGGTCAGTTTGGCGGAGGGGGGCGAGGTCAAGAATTTGAAACAAAATATCATTGTGGAGAATAAAGGCACGGAGGCGGTGAAATATACTTTAACACTGGAGCAGGAAATTACTTCGCCGGTGGTTTTTTGGAGCGGGCAGGCGTACGAGATATCTCAAAGACCACTGGTGTTTAAGGGCTACAACAAACAAGCCAGCGTGGGAGAATTGCGCGCGGCTAAGCCAAATAAAAACGCGGCAGAAATAGTGACCTCTGAATTTGATAATTATTTCAACGACTATACCCTTGGCACACGGGTGGAATTTTACGCGGACGGCAGCAGTCGCGAACAAAGGGCGGCGTACGATTGGTCGGATATACCAGCGGAATTAAAACCAGAAGTCAAAGCGGTACAAACCAATGGTCGCAATCTGTTGATTTTGACATTGAAAGTGGATATAGAAGCAGGAGAAACTTATGTGATTGATCCGAGTTATGGGCTGATAGACGCGGCGAGTTATAATATTAGGTATGATGGGGGGGCGGCGAGTGATTGGCTGTAT
>CAZJMI010000041.1:0-7634 GCA_964547305.1 uncultured Gammaproteobacteria bacterium | reverse complement strand
CCCCGACCCTCTCGGTGTAAACGAGATGCTCTAACCAACTGAGCTATTCGCCCTTGGTGCGGACGGGGAGACTCGAACTCCCACAGCTTTTTAAGAGCTACTAGCACCTCAAGCTAGCGTGTCTGCCATTTCACCACGTCCGCGTAGGCGAAATACTTTAGAGTTTAACCTCTCTAAGCTTTTTTTTGCGCTTTTCTCTTAGATAATATAATTTGGATTGGCGCACTTTGGCTTGTTTGACCATCTCGATTTTGGCCACATTGGGAGAAAAGAGGGGAAATATTTTTTCCACTCCAACGCCGCCGGAAAGCTTGCGGACGGTCATAGTGGAACCAATTTCGCGGCCATGTTTGATGGCTAAAATTATACCCTCATACATCTGGAGCCGTTCTTTAATTTCTCCTTTGGGGTTGGTTTCGCGAATTTTTTGGTAAACACGGACAGTCATACCAGGTTTGAGGCCGGCAATAATTTTTTCTTTTTCGATTTCGGCTTCAGATTTGTCCAATTTAACAGCGGCAACATCCGTAGTCTCCACGGGGGTAGAAGGAGTTTCTTCTTCAATTTTGTCTACAGTAATAGACTCTTCGGTCGCGGTGATGGAATCGTCAGCCGGTGCAGCTACTGTGGCAGTAGTGTCCACTTCATCGGAAACTTGAGTTTTTGGTTCGTCAGACATATATTTCTCTAATTAATTAACCTGTAATACCTAGAGAATGATAACCAAAAAGAGCTTGGCTGTCAATAGGGGCCCCTAGTTTAGGGCCCTTTGGCGGCCGATACGTAGTCCAAGAAGAAAGAGGCCAAGTCCGGCGCCAGCCAGCCCCAAGACGCGCCAGGCGCGCTGCCAGTCTTCATTGCCGCCCAGAGTGAGTGACATTGCCTCACCGGCGAGAAAGTCTCGCGTAGAGGATGTGACTGGCTCCAGGGCAGCGGTGGTAGTCGCGGGAATGACGATATCTTCCGCCGCGCGCGGGTAAAGGCGATAATGATCAGTGGACCAGTTTAAGATGCCGGCAATTTCGACGGGGGTGCCCGGTTCGGTGGGTGGGATGTTGATGCCGGTTTTGAAATATATTTCGAGCGACTGGTCATCGGATGAAACAATCCAGGTGCGATTACTACGGCTATTGAGGATGGCGCTGATGCCAATGAGGCCATCGAGATAATCATTTTGCAGCTCGGCTAGGGCGATAGTTGGCGGCGTGGGTAAGTTTTCGTTTTTGATGACAATAATATCGTTGCGGTCGGTGACTTTGAGACGTTTTTGCTGGCCGCTGGCGGTGAGGGTGCCGGTGACTTCTAGCCAGTCACCTAATTTGAGGGCGGGGAAGTCTTTTTTGTACATATAAATCTGCAGACCGATATTTTCAGCACTAAGATAAAAAATTTGGCTACCCAAAACACCCGGCAGAACGGACACCTGGCCCCGGACGACGAGCAGAGAATCCAAGGGTAGGTCTTTGATGGCAGCTAAAGAAAGCGCGCTGCCGGAGACAGCTGCGGCGGAGGATATAGTGGGGGCATTGAAGGCGCCGGGTGTGGGGGTAGGCATCCAAGTCCAACCGGAAGAGGAGTCATAGGAATAGGATTGGCCGTCGGGAGCATTTTGATAAGCGACTTCAGATAAAATATTTTGGGCGGCATCTTTGAGGCGTAGGGTGGCCTGGGCATTGGGTAGTGTAATTTTTAAATCAGTGGTGAAAATTTGCTGACATCCGGCTTGAGTCCAATTTAAATCCGATAAAGAATAATCTTTTGGCTGACCGGAGCCGGTCAGTTCCAAGCTGGCGCCAACTAATTGAGCTGGGGCGTCGGAACAAATTTCCAACCATTCCTGGCCGGCGTCAGCGCCCTTGGGATTGGGTAAAATTTCGCTAAGAAAAATGCCGAGGGTGGAAATGGAATTATTGGGAGGAGCAGAAGTAGTGCTTGGAGATGGGGTGGGGCTTTTAACGGCGGCAGCGGAAGATAAAATTTCAAATTCAACAGTAGTTTTAGTGGCACAATCGTTTTCATCGGTGACTTCAAGGGTGGCTTTTTGCGAGGCGGTTTTGGTAAAAGTTTTAGTAACGACATCCTGGCTGGAAGTGGTTTTGTCGGCGAAAGTCCAGAGATAATTTAGAGCCTCGCCATCAGGGTCGCTGGAATCGCTGGCGTCAAAAATAGTCGGCTGGTTAATAACAACGAGGCGATCGAGATTGATAACAGCTTGGGGACATTGGTTGGCTTGGATGATCTCATTGGTGGCGGCAGGGGTAGCTTTTTGACTCCAAAACCAGGCACCATCGGCGGCGCGGGCGTAGGCCAGGTCGTCTTTAATAGAGCCGGAATAATCTATTTGTGAGGCTATTTTGCCATTGGGCCAGTAAAGCTTCGCGGAATCTTGGCCGCTGTTGTTGAGGGCAATACCGGTGTCTTTGCGCCAAAAAACCATATATTTACCGGCGGCTAAATTGAGGTCGGTAAATTTATCAGCGGTGAGAGTAAACTGACGTGCGCCGCTATCGCCCAGTTTCCATCCTGTCAAATCCACGGCTTGTTCGCCGTTGTTGTAGAGCTCAATAAATTCGGTTTGACTGTCGCTGCCGGCGGGATTGGGCAAAATTTCATTAATAAATACTTGGCCGGTGAAAACCTGGCCGTCTTCGGGCGAGGTGGTGGCATCGGTGGTGGCGTTAATGATATTGGCGCGGCCCGGGGTGGGGGTAGCGGTGACAGAGAAATCATCCATGTCCGAATTGGTGTCCCGGCCGTCGTCCACACGAGCCAGCGAAAAGGGATCTTTGGCGACGGGGGCGTTGTCTTCTGGCCGGCCGTCATCGAATTTGCCGTAGGTGACGCTGTCCATGACATTGTTGTAACAAACCAGCTGTAAAATATCGCCGGAATTATTAAGCGCAAAATTAAAATCCTTACTTTTGTACAGAACTAAATAATCCAGCCCGGCTAATTCTAAAGTTTCATGGGCTATGGTATGTGGTGATTCTCCGGCATCTTGAATTAACCACGGAATTAAATCCACTGTTTTGGTGCTGCGGTTATATAACTCGACCCATTCTACGCCGTCATCAATCGGGTCAGAGACCAGCTCGTTAATAACGACACTGCCGAGCGGGCAGGGGTCACTTTTGGGAATGGTGGGTGCGGTGGAGGTGGGCGCGGGGGTGACGGGAGGGGTGGAGGTGGTGGACGAGGGAGTTTCTATAACACAGAAAGAGTCGCAGCCGTCGTCGGAGATTAAATTACCATCGTCACAAGTTTCGCCAGTTTCTAAGATGCCGTTGCCGCAGGCGGGGGGTGTTGGTGGTGGGGATTCTGGGGTAGGGGCGCCAGGGGTGGGGGTAGATTCGATCCAGGAGCCATCTTTCCATTGTTTGCTGTTGCCTGGGGTGGCGGTGGATCCATAATTAGTTTCATAAATAGGCGTACTGGAGTTATTAGTAAGAATTAAATCTTCACCTTGGTTGTGTAAAGAAGTGGCGCTAATGTCGAGAACCATGGCGACATCTGGAGTACTAGACGCGAAATCAGCGCCATTGCCAGCCAAAACAATGTAGGCGTTGGGACCCAAATCCAAGCTACCTTTGATTAAATTTTTGTTGAGCAGGGGGTGCTTGGAACTACCCTCATAAAGCGCCCAATTTTCCAAATTCACAGAGGCGGCGGTGGGATTATATAGTTCCACCCATTCGTTGCCATCGGTGGGTGCGCTCATCACCTCGGTAATAATAATCTCACCGGCGGCGTGGGCGGGTTGTATTAAAAAATTAAAATTCAAACTTACGAGGCAGATTAAAAACAGGCCAGCTGCAAGCCGGCGTGCAAATTTTTTCATAAATATATTTTTATTTAAAAGATTTTAATTTATTGTAGCTTAATTTTGGGAAATAGGCGAAAACTTGCATTTAAGCCGATTTTTGCTAAGATAAGAGCGGCCAGGGGATGTGGTGAAATTGGTATACACGCTAGCTTTAGGAGCTAGTGCCGCAAGGCGTGAGAGTTCGAGTCTCTCCATCCCCACCAAATTGAAAGAAAGAATATGGGTAATGAAAGTTTTAATACAAAATCAAATAAAGCCTACGTTTTGACTTCGGACGAGAAAAAAGCCATTCAGAATAAGGCCAAAGAAATTTATGAAAAACGTATTGCCTTGTACGCTGCCGATTTAACTGAATCTCAAAAAGAGATAATTATAAATATTCAAAAATTGATTTTTACTCTTGATTATTATTCTGAATGTAACCAACGAGTAGATACAATCATTTTAGACTCTTTCTGGGATAAATTTACGAAATTTTTTCGTGAGTTAAAAATGCCGAATGATTTGCAACAAGAAATTTTACAAGACATAAAAGACTATGCGAGCATTGAAGCAAGTGCTAGAGCCGGAAAGAGCTTGGCTGAATATGCAATAGATTTTTTCTACCTCAAAAAGAGTTGTGATGTTCGCATGCAAAGGAGCATAATAAGGCATATAAATCAACAATCACAGGCCTCCTCGCGCGCCGAAATAGCCAGGGATGTACTGGAAGAAATTGAAGATGATATTGATGACCTCGAAGAAGACGAATCGACTCTTTTCAGCGGAAATAGATTAATGGAAATTTTAAATTCCAAAGATACTGAAAAGTTTCGAGAATATTCCACCTTTATAGCCTCTTTTACAGACGCACCGCAGGATTTAATTCAAAGGATTAATATGAAATTAAGCAAACTTGATTACTACTAAATCATGCCACAACAAATACTTTTGATTCACGGAGGGACAACTTTTGATTCATACGAGCAATATATGGATTATATTCAATCCATTGAGTTTGATTTGGAGAAAATCAGGCCGCGGAAAGACTGGAAGGATAGTCTAGCTGATGAATTAGGGGACGGTTTCGATATCTTGGCGCCGAGAATGCCCAACGCGAATGATGCACATTACGGTGAGTGGAAAATTTGGTTTGAAAAAATACTTGCTTTATGCGATGAAAATATTATTTTAATCGGGCATTCTCTAGGTGGGATTTTTCTGGCGAAATACTTGGCAGAAAATACTACGGCAAAGAAAATTAAGGCCACGATTTTGCTGGCGGCGCCATTTGACACTGAAGGATGTGACGAATCGCTAGGAGATTTCATATTGCCAAAATCTCTGGATAATTTAGCCAAACAAGGGGGTAAAATTTATTTGTTGCATAGCAAGGACGATCCGGTGCTACCCTTTGAACAGGTTGGGAAATACCAGGTGGTTTTACCGGAGGCGAAGGTGATGATTTTTGAAGACCGCGGACATTTCAAAATGGAAAAGTTTCCGGAGATGGTGGATTTATTGAAGGGGTTATAATCTAGCCAGGGGGATTGACATTCAGCTGGGCTGGGGGTAAGATTGTTCTAGTTAGTTCTTTAAAATTACAAAATCCAAATTCAGGTCCCTGAAAAATTCAGGGGTTGGGCCTGGATAGTTTCCAAAATTTTGAGAAACAGGATGATTTCTGCGTTAGTGGAAATTCGGCTTCCTCCGTAATCAGAGGATAATTGATGTCGAGCAATCGGAGTCAATGAGGAAAACAAGATTTTTGGTTTTGTTTTCGAATTAAGGTGGCACCGCGGGAATCCCGCCCTTATTACATAATTTTTATTGTGTATTGAGGGTGGGATTTTTTTGTTGTCAACAATTAATCAAAGGAGGAAATCATGAACGCTAATGTTCTTGATTGGAAAAGGATTGACTCGGCTGTTCGTCAAGAAGCGCGAGCACTGGGTTTGACCGCAAACGCGGAAGAAGTTTGTCAGCAACTTAGAGGGCTGGCGGAAGTGTGTGGACCATTTACCAGTAATCGTAAAATGTTAGTGAAGGTTGGGAGGGTGCTACTTGGGGAAAGCCGGGAGATTATAGTTCCGATTTGTGCTAGTAACGCTGGCGACTTAGTCAAATCACATGTGGTTTTTCTCAACGAAATACTGACTATACTGCCAATTGATAAAATCAATTTATTGGTAGGCGGTAAGGGTAGCGAGACGGAGGCTGAACTTTTGGCAGATGTGAAAAAAACTGAAACAATGCTAAAAAAATTATTAGTAGCAATGGAAGCTAGCGGGGAAATTGGCACGAACCAAAACTGGGAAGTTAAAAGTATTGCTGATATCGATTTGACTATGGGAGAGAAGGAGTTAAAAAAATTTAGAGAAATCTCCAACAACCTTGGCTTGGAAGCGCATATTAACCACACCACAATTGCGCGTTCGGTATTGCATCACTATAACAACATCAAAGACACGCGGGGGGCGACAATCAGGGGGGCGGCACAATATGTAGCTTTGGGCGAATGTGCTGATAGCCATAAAATGTTAGTTTGTAATCACCAAACAATTTTTCTGTCTTGGTATTTACAAACCGAAGCGGCGGTTTTGCATAACCCCACGGCAAAGACTAATACTTTCGGAGTGTAATTGAGTTAAAATGACCGCTAGTAATCAAACTAGCGGTTTTTTTATTTTTCAAAAAAAATTTTCAAAATCCCATTTCTTTTTCCAAAAAATAATTCTATACTTTGTTTATGAAATTGCTAAAAATAAAAGTTATCCCCAAGTCAAAAAATAATCGCGTGGAAAAAATTGGAGATGTTTTTCATGTTTGGACGAGTGCACCGGCAGTTGATGGAAAAGCCAATGAGGCAGTTCTTCCTTTATTGGCGCGGTTTCTGGGTGTGAAACATTACGATTTAAAAATTACGCGTGGATTGAAATCGCGAAATAAAATTATCGCGGTAGATTTTTAAATTTAAAAAAAATAAAAAAACTGTTGCTATTGTTTTTTAAAATATACTATAATTAAGTTGTGTGAAAAAAATTTATTATTAGCATCAAACTTTTGCGTTTGGTGATAAAAAGAAAAGGGGGTGATTTAAATGGCAGCTAAAAAGAAAACGACGAAGAAAAAAGCCGTGACCAAGAAAAAGACAGCGAAGAAGGTAACTAAGAAAAAGACGGTGAAGAAGGTAACTAAGAAAAAAGCAACTAAGAAAAAGAAATAATTTCTTAGAGAAAGATTTCCAATAGAACCTGAAATACAAAACTGCTCCCATTGCGGGGGCAGTTTTGTATTGTAAATTTACTTGAACCCAAGGTTCCCGGCACCGGCCTACTTTTGCCTTGCGACTATCATCGGCGCTGATAGGCTTAACGACTGTATTCGAGATGGGAACAGGTGTGACCCTATCGCTGGGGGCACCGAGAACCCTGGGTTCAAGTGAAAGAAAATAGAAAGCTTATAGCGCATGTTAACAGTTCTCACGGTTAGAGAATGACTGATTAGTATCCCTCGGCTCAATTCCTTACGGAACTTACACCTAGGACCTATCAACCAGATAATCTCTCTGGAGTCTAAGATACCTAATCTTGAAGTAGGCTTCGTGCTTATATGCCTTCAGCACTTATCCCTTCCGAATGTGACTACCCAGCAATGCCCTTGGTAGAACAACTGGTACACTAGAGCTTCGTCCTTCCCGGTCCTCTCGTACTAGGGAAAGATCTTCTCAAGTATCAACGTTCACAGCAGATAGGAGACCAACCTGTCTCACGACGGTTTGAACCCAGCTCGCGTACCGCTTTAATTGGCGAACAGCCAAACCCTTGGGACC
>CAZJMI010000040.1:0-8156 GCA_964547305.1 uncultured Gammaproteobacteria bacterium | reverse complement strand
AATTCCCTGTAGCCACCCCACAAAGACATCTTCCGTAAGGGAGGTGTTTTTGTTTATCAGAAAGAAATGGTATAATATAGAGTATTAAAAATTAAATTAGTGTTTATGAAAAATAAATTATTCGTGTTAGGTTTTTTATGCATCTGTTTTTTTGCTTTACTTCCCAAACAAGGATTAGCTGTTTGTGCTCAAATGAGCGATAAAATAATATTATTTTACAATAACAAACAAATCACAACCTCAGATTATATATTGATTAGTCAGCAAAAAGATGGCCAATATAAATTAAACTCTTTTTGTCTAGAGGGCATATGCCTCTCTGACTATTTTTACGGTGATGGGGAGGGTATTTATTTTCTTAAAATTACAAGTAAAGACCTTAATGATAAAATCGGCAAAGCTTTGATCAAAGCTGAAATAGAAGCGAAAAAAAATAATCCACAGCTGGCATCTGAATATCCCGAGTATTATATAAATTATGAGTTATTCTTTGGTAAAGCCGATAAAACACTACTGCAAGAGATTACGGACAATTTAGACAAATTTGAAAAAATACCATTTTTTAGTCCCAATAAAGTACCTAACAAATTTGATTATAGCGACTGTGCCTATTCCAGAATCATAAAGTATGATTTATACAATAAAAAATTAACATCATCCGATAGTTTAGATTCTAATAGTTTAGATTTTAACATTAAATTTTTTTTATGGCCTACCATAATAGTATTAGTTATAATTCTCATAATAAAAATATTTTCTAGAAAAAAGGGTTAAATCATTCAATAAATCTTTAAATATTCAATTCCCTGTAGCCACCCCACAAAGACATCTTCCGTAAGGGAGGTGTTTTTGTTTTAATACCAAAAGCCCCCTCGTCGGAGACTTTTATTTTCAAGCCCAAATTTTTTAAATCCCTCCTTTGAAAATATTATAACATATTTTTTCGTTACGTCCGAATTTATGTTATAATTTAAATCAATTCCAACTTTTTAATTTCTTTTTTCGCTCGCCCATGTCCACCGCGCTCATCATTGTTCTGCTTGCCGCCGCCTTCATCGTGCTTGGTCGCGCCGCCGTTTTGCTTTTGGATAACCTGCGAAAAATTCTTCGCGCCGGCAGCCTCCCCCCGCTCTTAGTCGGTCTACTGTTGGGCTTTTTGACCACCCTTCCGGAATTAATTATTGGCCTTACCGCCATACTCCAAGGCGTTCCCGGCCTGGCCCTCGGTGATCTGCTCGGTGGGCTGATGGTTCTCCTTGGTTTAATTTTGGGTATTGGCATTCTTCTGCAAGGCGAAATAAAAAACCGAGAACCCCGCGCCACTATAATTCACGCGCTCATTCTTGTTTGTCTGCCCCTCGTCATGGCGCTCAAGGGCTATATTAATTATTTTGACGGCATTGTGCTCCTAGTGGTTTATCTTGCCCTAGCCTTAAACCTTGCTGTTTGCCGGCGCAAATTAATTACCCTGCAGCTCCTACGTTCCAAAAAATCCCCTCTGCGTACCAACCCGGGCTCCTTTCGTCACTATCTCCTGGCTCTCGGCGGCGCGCTTTTGGTTGTCGCTATGTCGGATATTATCGTCCGCCTTGCTTCCAGCCTACTCACTATCTGGGCGGTCACCCCCCTGGTGATTGGCATGCTTATATTCTCCTTCGGCACCAATCTCCCCGAGCTGATTATCACTATTCACGCCGGCCTCAAAAAAGTTCGTTCCCTGTCTGTCAATCATGTTATCGGATCCGTCACCGCCAACATCCTTGTTCTCGCCGTTTTGAGTCTTTTCCAAACCTTTACTGTCGTCCTAAACTTGCGCTTTTATTTCCTTGCCGCCAGTGTACTGATTTTATGCGTCTGCTTTTATTTTTTCTATACCAGTCAAAAAAAATTCACCCGCGTGGAGGGCATAGTTTTTTTGCTTATTTACGTTATTTTTATCGTTGGTCAAATTCTTTTAGTTTAAAATAAAATTATGTCGCAATGGAATAAAATGCTAAAACTCGCCGCTAAATTGGCCATGGAAGCCGGCGAGAAATTACTCAAAGAGTATCGCGCCTTTGACCGCAATCAGATTAAAATGAAATCTGAATTTGAAATTGTCACTCAAAGCGATGTTGATAGTGAAAAACTTATTTTACATGGCATTGTCAAAGAATTTCCCCAACATGGTATTTTATCCGAGGAAACTGGCGCGCAAAACGCCGATGCTGACTATTTATGGGTTATCGACCCCGTCGACGGCACTACCAATTTCTCCACACACAACCCATTTTGGTCAATTTCTATCGCATTGGCCTACAAAGGTGAAATAAAAGTTGGCGTGATCTATGCGCCAGTGCTAGGCGAGATGTTCACGGCCATAGAAGGCGAACCGGCAGGGTTAAACGGCCGCAAAATGCACGTTTCGGACTTTGCCCAAGAGCCCCTGATCCATCTCTCCGGCCCAGGCAACCAACCCAAAGACATGCCGCGCTATCTCAAATACTTTAATCATCAAAAATCTCAAAGTTTTGATTGTCGGCAATTGGGCAGTGCGGCGCTGGAGTTAGCCTATGTCGCTTGCGGCCGCGCGGATTCTTTCGTTGTCGCCGGAGCTAAACCCTGGGATGTCGCTGCCGGTGTTCTGCTGGTCAATCAAGCCGCCGGCAAAGTCACTGATCTTGCAGGTGGTCTTTGGGATGTCAAAAATCCCGACCTACTCGCCTCCAACGGCAAAATTCATGTTGACCTCCTCAAAATTACCGCCGCGCTTTAATCACTTCGCTCGCCACGATTGCCAAATTTCTTGCCTTGCCTTACAATTAGCTATTATCATTAATTTTTTCTGCTATGACTGTCAATAAAAAGCCTCTTATCATCGCCGGCGCCGTTGTCATTATTATCGCCCTTATTTTTGTCATTTATTCCTCTTGGCGTGTTCGTCATCCTAATCCCGTCACGCCCTTTATACCCGACCAGTCTGAAGAAAGCCTGAATGAAACCGGGCGTGCCTTCCAAAGAGAAGCCGCCATCGAGCCTCCGACTGCCGAAACCCGCGTGGTCGCCATGCCCGTTGTCACTGCTCTCACGCAAATCATCGGTGGCGCGAAAATAATCGGCGCTTCAGCCGCGGCTGGAGCAGACAAACAAGCCTTCAATCTTGTAGTGCCGAAAAATATGGGTGAAATTGACACCAACGACTTAATTTATGCTTTAAATAACGCTGGCTTGGTGCTCAAAGGGCGCACCGACAATACTAGTACTGGCGCTATTAACATTCAGGGCGCGGCTATGTCGGGTAAAGAAACGCTCGACTGGGAAATGACATTCACCACCTCCAGTAATTCCGTGATTGTGAGGGTGGGGCGGTAAATATCTCTTATCAAAAAACGCCCGCGGCTATCTACGGGCGTTCTTTTTTATCTTTAAACCTTTATTTAATCCTATAATTCACCCCCAGCTCAATAATTATCTCCTGGTCGCCGCTGGTGACTGTGGCGCCGCCTTTGGCATCACTACTTCCGCCCATACCGCCAGCGCCATAATAACTGGCGCTTTCTGGGCTTTGCACTAGATTTTCATACCAGCTTAAAATTTTACCCAATCTCACGCCCGCGCTTTGCGCTAATATGGGTGCTTTAGCGCGCGCGTCCGCCAGCGCTTTTAACCGAGCTTCTTGTTTCAAATCGTTGATTTTTGATGAGGTAAAAGTCACCCCGTTGATTTGATTGGCACCAGCTTGGCTGGCGGCTGAAATAACCTCATTGACCAGTTTTACATTGTTGGTGATGTTTTCTATTTTAATTGCCATCTGCTGATTGGCGTTATAGCCACTAACTACCGAAACGCCGCCAGATGGATAATCATATTGCGGATAGAGCGAGTAATTTTGCGTCTGAATATTTTCCTCTGCCCCGCCGGCTTTTTTGACCGCTTCCGTAATCGCGCTGATTTTTTGATTCAATTGTTCTAGCGCCTGATCTGCTTTGGCGACTTTGTCAATTTGCACGCCCAAATTGACCGTAGCCGTGTCCGGTTGGTATGCTACCCGCCCTTGACCGACGACCGTCACTTGATTGGGATAGCTGTCTTTTTTAGCCACTACCGCCAGCGATAAAACCACCGCCAAGCCCGCGACGCCCAGCACTGCCAGCCAAAATTTCGGTTGGCGCCATTCCGAAGTCAAAAAGTTGTTCATAAGTTTGCTTTATTAGTTAATAGCTATTTAAATTATACAACCACCCCGCCCCACTTTACAAACCCCCCACTTATGCTACAATAGTTAGCGAACTGACTCGCGGGAGTAGTTCAGTAGTAGAACGTCTCCTTGCCAAGGAGAAGGTCGCGGGTGCGATGCCCGTCTCCCGCTCCATTTTCATCAAAATCCCACATATTTCACTTGCCACGCGCCGCGGTGGTGGAACTGGTATACACAAGGGACTTAAAATCCCTCGGAGCAATCCATGCGGGTTCGATTCCCGCCCGCGGCACCAGCCTTATCGCCGAAAGGCGCTTTTTTTATTTCCCCAACACCTCCAACACCTTCGGAATCCTTTTAAAATCCGCCATCAAAGTTGCCCGCAAATTGGGATTATAGAGCGCGGCCGCCGGATGATAAATCGGGTAATATGTTTGTGCCTCGCCGGTTTTGGTATTAACCATCTTTTTGGCTTGGCCGTGAATATCTGAAATTTTAAAAGTTTCCGGCAAAAAACGATACATGGCATGCCGCCCCAGCGTCACTATCAGCCGCGGTCGGAGGGCTGCGATTTGCGCCATCAAATATGGCCAGCAAGTAGCCACCTCTTCGGGTAAGGGGTCGCGATTCTCCGGCGGCCGGCATTTGACCACATTAGTCACAAAAACATCCGCTCGCGTCAAACCGATAGAAGCCAGCATTTCATCCAAAAACTTACCCGCGCGCCCCACAAACGGCACGCCCTGCTCATCTTCGTTTTTACCCGGGCCCTCTCCGACAAACATTATCACGGCATCGCGCGCGCCACTGCCAGGCACCGCCTGTGTCCGTTCTTTACACAGTCCGCATTTTTTACAACTCAAAATCTCGTCGCGCAAAGTTTCCAATTGCGCCGCGCCTTTATTCCCGTCCTCTCCTGCCCCGTTCTTCGCGCCCGTCCCCGCCTTTAAATTGTTTTTCGCTTCTGGCATTTTAAATATTTTCCAAACATTTAATGCTTCCGGCACCCTCGCGCAACACTTGCGGATTATCTGTTTGTAAATCCACCACCGTCGAGGGTTCTTTATTTAAAATACCACCATCCAGCACTAAATCCAGCTCATGATTAAAGGCCCTCTCAATCGCCTCCGCGCTGGCATAAACATCATGCCCTGACACATTGGCACTGGTGGTGATAATCGGCCGTCCCAGCTCGCGTGTCAAAGCCAAACACAAAGCGCTGTCAGGCACTCTGATGCCGGCGGTTTTTTGTTTGGGTATAAAAGTTTTGGGCACATTGCGTTTGGCCGGTAATACAAAAGTATATGCTCCTGGCAAACAATGTTTCATTATACGATAAGCATAGTCTGAAATTTGCGCGTAACCGCTGGCATCCTTAATGTCCGCGCACATAAAACTCAAAGGCTTTTTCCAGTCGCGCCCCTTTAGCCGGTAAATTTTTTCTATGCCTTGTTTACTGAAAATGTCACATCCCAGCCCGTAAATCGTGTCTGTCGGATAAGCTATAATCCCGCCTTCTCGCAGTATCTCTACCGCCTGGCGGATTATATCCGGGTCCGGATCGTCGGGGTTAATGCTCAATATCATAGTTTTAAATTAATCTTTGACCATTAGCTTTTTCAGCTCGTCCACCGCCTTGCGATTTAAAAGCACATCCTCAATATACAACCGGTAATCCTTAGATTGCACGCGCTTTTTTGTTTCCTCGTCATCGCGGCAGTTTTTCAATAGCTCCTCTACCTCATCGTCAATTTCTTTTTCTCCCACTTTCAGTTCCTTCTCCTTTATCAATTCTCGCAATGCTAAAGAAATTTTTATCCGTTTCTCCGCCGGCTTGGCGAATTCTTCCTTTAAATCTTCTTGCGACTTTTTGAGCTGTATCAAATAATCTTCAAATTTCATTCCTTGTCCCCCCACCGCGTCAGCCAGTTCACGCAACATTTTATCCAGTTCTCGCTCAATTAGTCCGTGTGGAATCGGCCCGAAGCTCGTTTTTTCTACCACTGTGTCAAAAACCTTAGTTTCCAGCTTTCGTTCCAATTTTTCTGCCGCCTCTAATTCCAGATTTTCTTTAATTTTATCTTTCAATTTATCTACATTTTTAAACCCGCCCAAATTTTTAACGAATTCATCATTCAATTCGGGCAGCTTTATTTCAAATACGGATTTTACCGCCACTTTAAAATCCACCTTTTTGCCCGCCAGCTTCTTATCGTAGTGGTCGGCTGGATACGGCAGCGTGAACTCTTTCTCTGCCTCCGGCTTTAATCCCACCAATTGTTCGTCTAGCCCAGGCAATAAATGATCTTCACCCAAAATCAGCACCGTATTTCGTCCTTGCCCACCATCCAAAGGCACCTTATCTATGTTCATATCAATATCTACCACCAGCTTATCGCTTTTTTGCGCCTCTCGTGTCACCGCCACTTCCGTAGCACGCATTTTGCGAATGTCCATCAATACCTGTTCGGCCTTTTCCGGCGCCACAACTGCCTTCTCACGCTTAATTTCCACTTTTGCGTAATCTCCCAGCGCCACCTCCGGCATTATCGCGCATACCGCCTTAAAAACCACAGGATTACCCGTCGCCAACTTCAAAATGTCCACTTTCGGCTGTGCCGCTATTTCTAACTTATTGTCCACAATTGCTTGATGTAATTTCTCTGGTATTAATAGCTCCAGCGCCTCTTTCAGTAAATCTTGATCGCCTACCTTTTGTCGCACCACGTCAAATGGCGCCTTTCCCTCGCGAAAGCCTTCGAATTTTATCTCTTTGGCTAATTGTCGGGCGGCTTTTTCCAAATACGGCCGCGTTTCCTCGGCTGAAATCTCAATTTCCAGCGCTACTTCACTTTTTGGTGTTTTGGTGACTTTTACTTCCATGACAAAATTATTGAATTAATCATTAAAGTTTATTATTTACACCCAAACAATATAGACGATTTTGCTTTAATTGTCAATTATTCAGGTGTCAGCATTGTCCCTACATTTAAATTTTCTTTGAACCAGCACTGCTCGTCAATTGAAACCGTGGGATAATCATACCCGCCATAATTCACCGCCATTTCGCAAGTCCAGCCTGGTGGTACTCCAGGCGGCAGCCCTGGATCTCTCAAACAGCGAACTGGTTCCCCCGTATTTTTAAAATTAGTTGACATGATGTCTCCCGGCGCCATCCCTGGAATATTGTAGCCTACGCCAGGTTCAATCCGCAAGACCCCCGCCGTAGCATAAGAATGGGGGGAAGATGACCATATCATGGTTAAATCACTACGAACAAATGCCGCTGGTGGTCGTGGTGAATAATAGCCAGTTGGCAAAGCGCTAAAACCGGAAATATCATTACCGCCCACCCACGCCAGCTCCCATTCCGGAGTCAATGCTTTAATTGCAGCTCCAGAATTTCCGTCAATTTCCTCTAAATAAGCTACTAGGGCCATATACTCATCATAATTTGGCACATGCCAACCAGCTGGGCAAATACCTTGGATATCTCCTACCGGTAAAACACACCCTCCGCCACTCATATTATCGCAAACTCGTGGAAGTCCCACTGCCGTATGCCATTGATAAAGTCCACCCCTATCCGTGCAGTTGGCGTCTAAGTCGTCGTAACAATATTTTGTGATTGCCGCACGATCAAAATCTTCTTGATTTACCCCGCCATCAATCCTTGTCCCTATATTTAAATTCTCTTTAAACCAACATTGCACCGTATCTCCCTCCCCGATCGAAACGGTTCCGTAGCTTTGTGCCGGCTCACCCTCTAGCTCATACAGCCAATCATTCCCACAAATCCAATCTGGCACCTCCGTCCCGCCGCCGCTTCCCGTACCGCCCCCTCCGCCGCCCCCGGTATATCCCAAAAATCCAGCCGTAGTGCCCGAACCGCCCGGAAAACTAAAGCGCTCAAAAGCCTCTGGTATTATCCCGCCGTCTTCGTCTGTCAATATCTCGCTTCTCTCCATAAGCGCCCCTA
>CAZJMI010000039.1:0-8495 GCA_964547305.1 uncultured Gammaproteobacteria bacterium | reverse complement strand
CTGTCGAGTTTTCCATAGTTTTGGGAAAACCGCCATATGTGTGTGCACATTACCTTTTGTGGTTGACAAGTTTGATATAATATGTTAAGCTGGGGCTAATAAATGGGTTTTTGAAAACTTGATGAAATAAACAAAAAAAGGAGGAACCGTGAAAAGGTTCATTATGGTCGTCTTGTTGTTAGTCATGGCTGGACTAAAGCCATCGGGCATTGCTGATGCGCGTGTGAGTGGCGTTGATTCTTTGCCGGTTATTGAGACCACTATAGTCCTCGCATTATTATTAATCTGTGTGTTAATGCTCTATTGGGGCGGAGCAAGCACAAATCGATATAAGGTAATGTCTTGGTTCTATATCACCTCATTGGCTGTGCTGATATTTGGCTCTTGGTTTCATTTTGGTACTTGTGGAATTTTAAATAACTATGAACTCATAGCGTTTCTACTTGTATCGGTTGTACCAATTATACCGTTTGTTTGTGGTATAACAAAACAAGAGAGCAATGATAATATGCTTATTTTTGCCTGTTTATTAGTATGGATAGGGGGCATTATTCTAGAGCTCGTGGCAGGTTCCCTGAACTATGGGAACCATGAAATGGGATGGCTCATTGTTGTTTACACAATCATGTTTGTGCTATTTGTTCTTCTCGCTAAACTTACGGACAAACTTGCTCCCGAAAGGGCGAAGGAGAGAAATGCACAAGATGCCGAGGACGAGCGGAAACGCAGAGAGCTGGAAGCGGAAAAAATTTGTCAGCAAGCAGAAAAAGACAAAGAAATAATACAGAGCTGTCTTGAAAAGCAACAAAAAATTTGCGAAAAAGCGAAAAAATATAAAAAAACAGCCGAAGAATTAGGACAGATGGAAAGAGAAAAAAAGTAGCCATAAACGATATTTTTACCCCCAGCCCGCGGTTGCGAGTGGGGGTATTTTATTTGTCATATTTTGGCATTTTTGCTATAATCAAGTCAAATCAAGCAGGTTTGGCAACTATTAGGAAATCCCAATGAACTGTAAAGGATTCCTTTACAGTTGGAAAGTATTTCTTTACAACTGCCACGGATGGCAAAGATACTTTTTAACTAAAACCATATGCTAGACATCAATTTAATTCGTGAGCAAACAGGGCTAGTGCGGCAAGCACTGCTGAAAAGAATGGAAATAGACAGCCAGGCGTTGGAGATGAAACTTGAGGCTTTGGTAGAGTTGGATGAAAAAAGACGCAAGCTAATCGCTCAAGTGGATGAGGCGCGAGGTGAGCGCAAGCAAGCGTCCAAAACAAAACCGGACGAAGCGACGATCGCGCGGATGCGAGAAATGGGCCAGAAAATATCCGAATTGGAGGAAGAGTCGCGCATGGTGGAAGAGAAATTAAATGGCACGTTGGCGGAACTGCCAAATTTGCCGGCGGATGATGTACTAGAGGGCGGCAAAGAAAATAACAAAGTTTTGCGAGAAATTGGCAAAATGCCGAAGTTTAAATTTCCAATAAAAGACCATGTGGCACTGGCGACGGATTTGGGTTTGATTGATTATGAGCGCGCCGCCAAGATGAGTGGGGCGGGCTTTTGGATTTATACGGGGAGAGGCGCGGAATTGGAATGGGCGCTGCTGAATTATTTTGTGGATTTTCATCGGAGTAATGGCTATACTTTCATTTGGCCGCCGTATTTACTCAATGAAGCGTCGGCGTACGCCTCGGGACATCTGCCGAAATTCCGCGACGATTTGTACTGGGTGGAAGGCGGGTTGTGTTTGAACGCGACTTCGGAAATGATGCTGAATAATTTTCATCGGGATGAAATTTTGGATGAGAAATCTTTGCCGCGCAAATATTACGCGTATTCGTCATGTTTTCGGCGCGAAGCCGGTTCGTATCGCAAGGAAGAGCGGGGGATGGTGCGCGGGCATCAATTTAACAAGGTGGAAATGTTTCAATTTGTCAGACAGGAGGAGGCTGATGGTGCTTTTGCGGAGCTGGTAAAAAACGCGCAAGCGCTGGTGGAAGGTTTGGGTCTGCACGCGCGCGTCAGTCAGCTGGCGGCGGGGGATTGTTCGGCGGCGATGCGGCGGACTTATGATATTGAAGTTTGGATTCCCAGCATGGAGATTTATAAGGAAGTCAGCAGTGTCTCGGATGCCGGAGATTATCAGGCGCGGCGCAGTAATATCCGGTTCAAAAATACCGCTACCGGCAAAAATGAATTTGTTCATACGCTCAATGGTTCGGGCTTGGCGACTAGTCGCATTTTCCCAGCGCTTTTGGAGCAAGGGCAGCAAGCCGATGGTAGCGTAAAATTGCCGAAGGCTTTGAAAAAATATTTGGGTTTTGACAGATTGGAAGCGATAAAAAAATAAGTGGTTTTATAGATGTCAGATCTCACTTGGGTAGAAATTTCCAAAGCCAATTTTCAGCATAACCTTACCAGTTTTCGTGGATTGCTGGGACCAGGGGTGGATCTTTTGACTGTGGTGAAAAGTAATGCCTATGGACACGGTTTGGTGGAAATGGGCAAGTTGGCGACGGAATATGGTAGCGATTGGCTGGGGGTGGTTAATCTGGATGAGGCGCTGAAATTGCGCTTGGCGGGCATCAAAGCCCCACTTTTGGTGTTGAGTTTTTACCCGCTGGAGGAGGTGAGTGTGAAGGCGGCGATAGAGCAGGGAATTAGCTTGGTGGTGTATGATTTTGAGCAATTGGAATTTTTAGATAAGTTGGCGGGTGAGTTGGGAGAGAAGGCGCGAGTGCATTTGAAATTTGACGTGGGAACAACGAGGCTGGGGGTATTGGCGGACGATGAGGTCGTGGTGGATGAATTTTTGACGCTGGCGGCGAAGACGGAAAATGTGGAGGTTGAAGGTGTGTTTTCGCATTTGGCGGCATCAGAGGAAGATGAGGAATTTACGCGGGCACAGGCGAAAAAGTTTCGGTGGGTCGTGGCGCGGGCGCGGGAAGTTTTTGGTGGGGAGAAAAAATTAATAACGCATCTGGCGTGTAGCGCGGCGGGGATGTTGAGCGAAGATTTTCAATTTGATATGGCACGGCTGGGGATAGCGGCGTATGGGTTGTGGCCGGCGGAGGAATTACGAGAAAAAATGGGTCCGGCGGTTGATTTAAAACCGGCGTTGGCGTGGAAAACTAAAATTATTCAGATTAAGACCGTGTCGGCTGGGACAAATGTGGGATACGGGTGCAGTTATAAAACGAAAAGCGAGGCGCGGATTGCTGTGGTGCCGGTGGGGTATTGGGACGGGGTGGATAGACATTTGTCCAATTGCGGGGAGTTCTTGGTCAAGGGGCGACGGTGTCCGATACGTGGGCGGGTGTGTATGAATTTGACAATGATTGACGTGACGGGAATAGAAAATTTGGAAGTAGGGGAGACGGTGACTTTAATAGGTAAAGATGGAGCGGAAGAGGTGACTGCGGATGAGTGGGCAGGGTGGATCGGGACGATTAATTATGAAGTGGCGACGAGGATTAATCCGGAAATTAAACGGATTTATGTTTAAGCGGCGTAAATACAAACCGGTAAGTCCGTATAAAAAAGTCGTTTTCGGAAAGAAACGGGTTTGTCGTGATTATTTTGACCAACGGAGGCGGAAGGGAAAGAAACTTTTGGTTTTGCTGGGGATAATTATCGCGGCGGTGGGCATAATTTACGCTTTATTTTTCACGCCGTGGCTGAATATTCGTGAGGTGGAAATAGCGCGGGAAGAAAATAATTTTTACAGTTTGAAAAATACAGATATAGAACAATGGGCGCGGGAGGCGATGGATGGACGTTGGCTATGGATAATTTCACGGCGACACCGATGGTTTTATCCGCGGCGACAGCTTTTAAAAAAGATTAAAGGGGTGGTGCCGGTGGAAAATTATGATTTTAAAATTTCTTTGAGTGGAAGGCTGAAAATAACGATTAAAGATTTGTATCCGGTGATGAGTATACAAAATGGTGGAATGTGGTATTATTTGCGGGCGGATGGAACGGTGATAAAATCGGTGACAGGCGATGAATTGGATAGGGAAGTGCCGGAGGTGGCGCTTTCACCAGAAGCTTTGGGGATAGTTTGGCCGGTGGATGAAGCCGTGCGAGTGGTGCCGGTGACGACTACGGTTGAAATGTTGGGTGTGAGCTCGACAAGTTCCACGGTGGCCATGGAGGAGCCGATAGGGGTGGGGGATGATGAATTGGAGGTGATGAATTTGCCCACGGCGGCGGATTTCTCTTTGGAGGATATTTTGTCAAAGTTGGACGAGTTGCGAATTGATTTTGTGGTGGCGGTAGCGAAGCGCTATGCGGAATTATGGCCGGATGATAAGATTGTAAGGGTGACATTTATTGACGCGATTTTGTCGGACGCGCTGGTGAGCACACGACGAGGTTATCGGATATACTTTGATCCGAAACTGGACATGGAACAGCAGTTGCAGAATTTTAAGCTGCTCAAGGAGGATAAATTGGGCGGGAGCAAGCCGCAATATATAGATTTACGTTATCCTGATAGGCTATATTATAAGGAATAAATAAAATATTTTTGATGACAGAAAAAGATAGAATTTTAAAACAAGCCGAGGAAAAAATGACCGCTAAACGTTTCGCGGCGGCTTTGAAATTATTTGAACGGGTGATAGAGTCGGACGCGACTTGTTGGGCGGCGTTGATGGGCGCGGGGAAGCTGTATTTACGGCAGGGTCAGGCTAAGCGCGCGGCGACAGCTTTGATTTGGGCGAACAAATTATGCCCGAGAAAATTTGAAAGTAATTTTTGGTTGAGTCAGGCTTTGATTAAAAATGGTGATGACGCGGGTGCCGAGAAATATTTAAAATTAGCGGAAAAGATAGGGCCGAAAAATAGTGGTTTGGTGAGGTTGACGCGAGAAATTGAAATGGCGCGGCAAAAGCGCGAGCGTAGGTTGGCAGTTGAGGCGCGGAAGAGGGGAATAGAGCAGAAAAAATGTTTGGCGGTGGAGGTAGTCAAGGAATCTAAGACTAAATTGTCGGAGGAGACATATCAATATTGCGATGGATTTTGCGCGCGTTGTAAATTGCGCGAAGGTTGCGCGGCGTATCGCCGGCGGACGGAATTTGAAACACGTTGTCTGGCCATGGGGAAAGACCCGCGCGCGGCGGAGACGGTGATGGAAGAAATTGAGAAAAAATTCAAAGACTGGCGTGGCTTTATAGAGCGTGATTTGGAAAAGTTGGGGATAGCGGTTAAAGTGATCTCGGAGCGGGACTTTAAGCAAGAGAAGGCTTTGGATGAGAGTGTACGACAATCGGATTTATTTAAAATGGCGCAAAAATTTGCCGAGCAGAGTGTTTTGTTTTTGGAGCTGGTGGGGAATTATTGGGAAAAGCATCGTGATGGCAAGAAGGCCGGCTGGTTGGATGATGTGTTGCTTTTGGACCATTATCCGCAAATGTGTATGTCGAAGTTGCATCAAGCGCTTAAACAGCTGGCGAGTGGGGGACAGGCGGAGGATGGGCAAAAAAATTTGGCGTTGGTGCTGGCGGCGCTGGAGGCTTCACGGGGCGCGGTCAGGCGCTTGCGGTCAGCCGGGCGGCGGAGGTGGCTAATTGAGGGGGCATTATTGGCGGAACAAGTAGGGGAGCTGATTGATTGTTTGCGAGAAAAATATCCGGATTTGAAACAGTATCAAGCGCAGATTATTTTTAACGCGGGGTAGGAGATGAAAAATACCATGGAAAATTTTAAAGCTCCTGAAATAGAGGTCCGGGGAGAACGACTGGAGTTGGAGGAAAAATTGCCAGAGTATATAAAGATGTATGAAATTTCTGGGCATGGGCCGATTACAAGGCACGATTTGGAGCGGTATGAGAGATGTAAAAAGCAAGACGAGATAATTGCCAAGTATGCCGATAATATATTAAATAATTTACCCAACAGATTGGATTGGGTTGGCAGAGAGCAGATTGTTAAGGCCGTTAGAGATGGGTTAAAAAGTTCTGATTTTGAGGAACAGAAAAAAGCCGCTTTGGCACTTTTTTGGACGATTGGCTCCGATGAAAGAAGGGAGCTAATCGTCCTGGGGCTAAAGACCCCCTTTATAGAAGTATTACAAGAAGTGGTTAATAATATCGGCGGCTACGATACCGAAGAGGTCGTGCTGGCGGGTATGGCGATAGATAGGCTAAAGCCGGAAATGATAAAAACAGTTTTGGAATCGGGGTCAGTGGGAGAAAAATTAGTGGCCGCCAAACTCGTGACTTGGATGGAATGTCATGGCCAGCATGATAGTAGAGTGATTAGAGAATTAAAAGAAACAATAGACAAAAACGCGCGCGAAATTTTAGAAAGTCCGCAAGTGAAAGAACATTACAAGGCGCTAGAAATGATATGGTGCGGGCTGAATCCTAAATCAATTGAAACTATTAAATTATGTTTGGCCAGCCCAGATATAGAGGTTCAAAGCGATGCGATTTTTAATATGGGATATAACGACTATGGGGAAGATGAAGAGTATTCTTTGAGAAAAATGATTGTTGAAAGAATAAGGGAAGATCTTTATGGGGCGACATTTGACGAGTTGGAGACCATATCTGATTTTATGTTAGACGAAGTTCCGTCAGAAGACCGGGAGGCCCTAAGAGAAGAGATTGTACACGCACAGAATGCGATACTAGGTGAAGCTAAACATTCAGCAGATACCCCACTTTATAGAGATGAAAATTTTAAAGATGTTGATTTGGCTAGAACGCCTTTTCAAAAAACCGGTTCGGAAACAACTTTACTGGGCGGAAAATTAAAAAATAAAATTATTATTCGGCATATAGCCCCAGAGGCATTTTTACTATGGCAAAGACTATATGAAGATTATGAATTATGGCGCAGGGAGGGCTTTGATTATGTGCCGATAGAGCCGATACAGGCCTATAGGTTTAATAGGAAGGATAAAATGGTTGAAGTGGCAAGCGGGGTGCTGGATTTAAATTTGTATGAATGGGCCTATGAGCGGAAATCTAAATTTGCTAAGGAGCTTCTTTTTGAAGCCGATAAAATTGAGCATATTTTAGAGAAGCTGAATATAAGGCATGGGCACGTACATTATGGTAATTTTTGTTTAAGATTTTTTAGAGGGAAAAATGGTAAACCGAATTTAAATCGGAAGCCGCGTGTGTATTTGATTGATTTTGATCAGGCGGTGTCGCCAGGCAAACCCAAGAAGAAGGCAGAATGGGGGAGAGCCGAGTCGACTTGCGGATAAGTTTTTGTAATATTTTGCGACACTAAGGGCGAGAGCAGGGGAGTGTCTCTCGCGAAGGGCGATATTTGATGTTTAGTGCGATCGGCCTTCGCGGTCGATTTTTAAATTTCAAGATAGCGGGGAAGTAGTGTTTTTTGAAAGTTTCTTTTTTTGGCGTAAATTGGACTAGTCGATTTTGTAAAAATATTTTTCAAAATTATTTTTTAAATTAATAAATCGCGCCGAAAAGTTTTGAAAATCTTTCTTTCTAGAATGCGTGGTAGCCAGGACATGTTAGTACGGTGAGAACTGGTGATTGTTCGGTGCGATTTATGGGCGTTGAGCGGTTTGTCCTGATAAAGCCTAGTGTTTGCGCGACCTAGATGACCTGGGGTTTTTGAAGCCCTATCCTGTGGCGTCGCATAAGATATATTGTACGACACTAAAGCTGTGGGGCGCGAGGGTGGCGATTTTGGATTGGGATACTCCCCTAGTCGGGTCGGCAAAAATTAAATAAAAATGATTTGGTAAAATTCCCCGGGGCAGTTACCTGTTCCCGTGGGTGTATATTTTTTGTAGTGAAATTAATTGGGGCGAAAAAAATGGTAGATATTTTACGCGGCGGAGATGACGGCAAGCCCTAGTGTCGCAAAATATTTAGGGATTAGAAATTGTTTAATTGGCTGGGATTTAAATTAAAGGGAAGGGGCGGGGTTATTTCGTTTGGTTATCCCCTACTCTGGCGACGAAAGATAGACGGAGGGGAGGGCGGATTTTTAAAAAAAAATGGGTCGCGCGCTGGCGACCCGGGAGATGGGAATATTTGGAGGGGATGGATGAGCCGCCTACTCTGATTGAGAGATGGGTAGGCGCGGGATGATCTCGTATTTGAGGTCTACGAGAAGTTTACCGGCGATGATGACGAGGGCTGATTGCTCGAGTGTACGATGAGCAAGCTCGTCGATACTTGATTCCATGGCGCGACGTTCCTCTATGCTGGGAATGGTGCCGGAGGTCAAGCATTCTTTTAGTAGCGTTAGATTGTTTCTGTTGGCAAATTCGTGGACGGCGGCATCGACGTCGTTTGATTGCGTTGTGACATGGTTGGGGAAAAAGAACTTTTGTAGTTTTTCCATCTGGGCAACAATTTCTTGAATGTTGGGTGGTTCCGGATTGGGCTTTGGCACGAATTGCCTCCTTTGAGGGTTAAAATTGGCTTGAAAAGACTGTATAATGTTTAGCATAAATATAAAAAGATGGCAAGAGGAGACAGTAATCCCCTGTT
>CAZJMI010000038.1:2019-8522 GCA_964547305.1 uncultured Gammaproteobacteria bacterium | reverse complement strand
TCCAAGGTGATGGGATCTTTATCAACTTTTTTACATGTCAAATCTCCGACGCAACCGATGTCCTCTGTACATGTTTGGTCACATCTTGGCTTTGTACAATCGGCCTCGCAACCGTCGCCATCAATATTGTTACCGTCATCACATTCTTCGGTCGGCTGGTTGATTGCGTTATCGCCACAACGCGGTGGTGGTAAACGCGTGGCAGAACAGTCGATGAAGCTGGCGGGCGGGCCATTGAGCGGGCCGCAATTCCAAGTCCATTGTTCGATGGTGGGTGGGGGCGTAGCGGAAAAATTGTTGGTTAGATCGGCATCCACAAATCCTGGAGCACAGAGAGTGAAAATGCCAAGAACATCGCGTATATCTTCCAAGGCGGTGGTAAACTCTCGAGCAGTACCACAAGAGCCGCGATCTAAACAGCCGGAGACGGCATCGCACCCATAGTCGCAAATAATGCACGAGTCTATTTTTTCATCGGAGCAGGTGGTCTGGTCGCCGGGTCGGCATTTGGGAACGGAGGCGCAATAGTATTGCCGGCCGAGAACAAAAGGATATCTAGGATCGTTTGGATTGGCTGTACATTGATGACTAGCGCTGGCATCACAAGATGTTTCGCGGGAGGCAGAAAGACAGCTGCCGGAATCACAAGTAAAATTAGTTTCGAGGATAACAGAATCAGAAGCACATTCAAGCCTGGTTTCCGGACAAGAAATATCGTCGCAGGATAAATCACATTCCCCAGTCTCGATTTTTCCGGTATTTTTGGAAATTTTGACACATTTTTCGTGGGTGCCGTCATCGAGGGACATTTTGAACACGGCGGGCTCATATTCGCCGTTGGTGGCGGAAAAAACAAAACTGCGACCGATGATAACCGGGTCGGCGGTGGCCGTACTGAAGGCTGTTTTGTTTGGCAGGGCGATGGTTTTTATTTTTTCCTGGTCGGGGCCGCCGGGGACGGGAATAGTATAGGCACCATCGCCGTCGCAGTCAGTAAAAAGAGTATAATGCGTGCTGTCGATAACATAGACACCGAAGCCGCTAATAGGCCCGGGACAGGCGGCGTCTCCCAAACCGCTGCGGTCTCCAGCTAAAGCCTTGGTGCGTACTTCGCGAAGAGCGCTGGCCAATGTTTCGCTGGCGTTGTTGATAGCCTGGACGTCATTGCCGCGACGATAATTGATCAGGCCGAGTGTTAAGAGTACAGCAAAAATAGCCACCACGACCATGATTTCCACCAGCGTGAAGCCGGCGCGCGGGGAAATTATTTTTTTTACAGACATGAGACGCGCGGGGAAATAAAAATAAGCTGCTACCAGTTTATTTTAACGGATTTTTACGAAGAGAGCAATTTTAAAAAAATAAAATACGGTGGTGATACGGGGCGAATGAAAAATTGAAGAGAAATTTAAAAGCCCAGGCGTGCGAGATACCACTGAACTAAGTCTTGGCCGTAGAGTAAGGTGACGGCGGCGGCTAGCGTAAGAAATGGGCCGAAGGCGAGGGCGGTTTTCGCGGTAGCGCGGTGGCGCCAGAGCAAAATAAGGCTGACCGCGGCGCCTACGAGATAGGCGATGAAAAGCAGAGCGAGGGCCGAAGGCCAAGCGACGAGACAGCCCAGAAAAACTCCCAATTTGACATCTCCCAGGCCAATCCAGCGACCGCGAGAAATAATATATTGCAAAGCGAAGAATCCGGCTAGCACGGCAGCACCCAATAAAATCCGCCACCAAATTATTCCCAGAAAAATATTGAAAGAAATGGCCAGCGCGGCGCCGAGAACAACACAGACATCGAGGATGAGTTTTTGGCGATAATCATACCAAAAGATAAAGGAGAGAAAACAGAGCATGAGCCAGTCACGCCCGACGATTAAGAGTGGCCAGAAATTTTGAACGGAGACGGCGCTCAAATCAACGGCGGCACGAGACCAGGCGAGCGCGAAAAATAATCCTAGCGAGAGCTCGGCAAAAAGATATTGCCAACACAGTGGTTTGCCACAGGCGCGACAGCGGCCGCCCTGGATGGCGAAACTAATGACGGGGATAAGTTCATACCAGCGCAGGGCGTGGCCGCAGTGGGGGCACGAGGAGCGGCCGCGAAACCAAGAACGGCCAGTGATTTTTCTTTCCACCAGACAATTAAGAGCACTGCCGACGCAGGCGCCGAGAATGAAAACTAAAATAATATTAAGCATGAGCTTATTGTACGCGAAAAATTATTTGTAACGATAGCGCTAATAAAGTGACAACGACCAACCAGGCGATGGTCCAAAGGAAGAGTTTAATGCCTTCACGGCGGTGGTTATCGAAATAGAGCATCAGCGGGCGAGCCAGCGTCAGGGCGCCGGTGATGGCCGCGGAAACGACAAATAACAGCAGAAAAGCTACCGGACCCCAAAAGGTGCTCATTTTACCAAAGAGTTGTTCACCAGAATTGAGGATGACCGCGATGAGAATTACATAGAGAGCGACAGCAACGGCCTGAATTAAGCCTACGAGTGGCAATGATTTGATACGCATAATTTGTTAATTTTAGGCTTTTTTCTTGCTAAAAACATAGATATAGAGGATTTCCAAAATACCGGCGGTATTAACGATTAGAAAGACAACAAACCAAGGTGTATGGCCGGCACGAGCTGATTTCCAGAGAGCGATGGCTTTCCAGATGGTAGACCAAATGAGGAGGGGCAGAATCCAAATTAAATTTTGGATGTAGAACTGTGTGGCTTCATCCATAATGTTTATTTTAAATTATTATAAATAAGGGGCTCGGACAATTTTGAACCAAAAGAAAATACCAATAAGCACAATCAATAATATGAGTAAAAAGAAATAAACGGGTGAGGCTTTCTTTTTTCTACGGAAGAGGCGCATATAATAATTTTAATGGGATTTTATTGCTTGGAACTATTTAATGCCTTGACTGTGATATTCTTCAATTAACGGCTCTAGCATGCTATGAACAACTGTCTTTTGATATTCAATACATTCGGCCTCGTCGCGTTCGCCAGTTTCCTGACAATCGATAATGGCCTTATCAATTTTAGTTTTAGCATCAGCAAAACAGGCTTCGACACTTTCAAAGTCAAATTTTTCATTGTGCTTTTCGCGAAAAAGCTTGTCTAGACGACAAGTTTCCCACCAAAGTTTGTCTTCTTCGGATTGAACCAGGGATTTAGTGCAAGCCGCGCCGGTGAGGATGGCGGCGACAGACAGAATGGTTATGACCAGGACGAAGTTTTTCATAAAATATTATTTTAGGAAATAAGTCGCGCTGTTATTTTTAATATTTTAAGTATAGCACTTTGACAAATGCGAGGAAGGGTCACTCGAATATACCACAGGAAGCGGCGAAGCAAAAAATAAATCCCCGGGCGGAAAGATTCCGCTCGGGGATGTGGGAAATATTGGGACGGGGGGGGTGGCTAGCGGGACTAATAAGCTTTAGCGAAGGCCCAGCGTTTTTGGTAGGTAGTTTTTTTGCCACAATGAATGCAGACGTGTTCGCCGGGTTCGTCTTCGGTATTAAAGGGAAGAAAGCGGCTGACGGCTTTAGTTTTTTGCTTGATTTCGGCCTCGCATTGCTCATCGCCGCACCAGTGCGCGAAGACATAGCCACCCTTTTTGATAGCCGCCTCAAATTCCGGCCAAGTGTCGACAAGCTGCCTGCTGTCTTCTTGGCGTTTGAGGGCTGCCGCGTAGAGGCTATCTTGGATTTCCTGTAAAAGCACGGCAATGCGTAACGGGATTTGATCAATGGGGCAGGTTTCTTTGGTTCCGGTATCACGACGAACGAGAATAGCAGTATTGGCTGCCAAATCTTTGGGGCCAATTTCAATCCTGACGGGAACGCCCTTTTTCTCCCATTCGTAGTATTTCTCACCGGGGCGGAGATTGTCGCGGATGTCCATTTCAACAGAGAAATCGGATAAGGATTTAGCAATTGATTCGGCCGCGGAGATGATTTTGCTAGTATCGCCTTTAAGAATGGGGATAATAACGACTTGCGTGGGGGCGATTTTGGGTGGTAGGACTAGGCCTTTATCGTCACTATGGGCCATAATTAAACCACCAACTAATCGAGTACTTACCCCCCAGCTCGACGAAAAGGCATTTTTCTGTTGTCCGTCCTGATCAATAAACGTGACATTGAATGATTTGGCGAAATTGTCCGCTAAATTATGCGAGGTGCCAGCTTGCAGTGATTTACCATCCTGCATAATAGTTTCGATACAGAAGGTTTTCAAAGCGCCGGCAAATTTTTCGCTCTCGGATTTTTGACCAGTATAAACGGGCATAGCCAAATACTCCCGAGCAAACCAGGCATAAACTTCATTGAGAATCTTCAGCGCGTAGGCTTCGGCTTCTTCCAAGGACACGTGGGCAGTATGACCTTCTTGCCAGAGAAATTCGGTGGTGCGGAGGAAGAGTCGAGGACGCATTTCCCATCTGACGACATTGGCCCACTGATTGATCACCAGAGGTAGGTCGCGATAGGATTGAATCCAGCGGGAAAAAGATTCGTAGATGATCGTTTCCGATGTCGGACGCACGACTAACGGCTCTTCCAATTTGCTGCCGCCACCATGGGTGACAACGGCTAATTCCGGAGAGAAGCCCTTGATGTGGCTTTTTTCCTTCTCGAGAAATTTCTCGGGAATGAAAAGTGGGAAATAAGCGTTTTTGACACCTAGAGACTTCAATTTGGCGTCAAGGATGCTGACAATTTTTTCCCAAATGGCATAACCATTGGGCCTGATAACCATGCAGCCGCGAACAACTGAATGTTCGGCCAATTCAGCACTGGCAATGATATCTAAATACCATTGCGAGTAGTTGTCTTTTCTGGGAGTGATCTTTGAGGGCGCGGCTTGATTTTTTTCAATGTTATTATCTTTTCTCATGTTGATGGGCTATGTTTTTAAAAATTTTAAAACTGGCGGAGAGGACGGGATGACGCCGCCGCAGGCGGGATATATTTCTCTGGCGGAGAGGACGGGATTCGAACCCGTGATACCTTGCGGCATACGCGCTTTCCAAGCGCGCGCACTAGACCAACTATGCGACCTCTCCAATAATCTGGCGTATTTCGTTTTTTGGGAGCGGGGTGCTGAAAAAGAGCCACTTTAAATGTCTTTGGTGTATTTAATATAGCATACGGGCGGAAAAAATAAAGCCCCGAGCAGCGGGGTATGTGGTGCTGCTCGGGGAGAGTAGTGGGGCCGATCATGGGTTATTTGGGAGATTGAGATCGGCGTTTGTCGGTGAGCCCAGCCAAGAGGGTTGGAACTTTTGACTGGCAAGAGATGAGTTAGATAAATTACGTAGTGACTTCGGTCGGGGCACGCTCTTGCACGCAGAAAACCGCGTTGCCATAGTGAATTTCGTCTCCGTGAGAAAGCGGGACAGCCCGTCGGCCATTGAGCCGGGTGCTGACCCCAGTGTCGGGAGTGAAAATACTAGCCGGGAAGCTAGGACGGCGGCGGCGAACAAGGCGGGCCTTGTCGCCTACGATATAAATACCGCTTCGCTCCAAGATGCCTTTGGCATCTTTGCCCTGACGATTAGTCACTTCAATACACATAGACATACACCTCCTGGTGGGTTGGGGCGGCAAATGTTACCGCCGATGAAAGGAACGATGGACGCGCGGCTGAAAGGCGCCGAGTCCGTGATTAATGGAATTTACAGTATAACAAAGTATATCAAATATTGTCAATAGCGGGGGTGGAATACTAACGGGGTGGGGCTATTTTTTGCGACGAGTCTTGGTGGCGGTGGGTTTAATACGGCGGCGAGAACGCTTGGCACGAGCCGGTTTAAGATGTTTTTCTTGTTCCAAAATGGCGAGGGTGGTCTTGATAACAGTATCTGGATTTAAGGAAATACTGTCTATCCCCTGTTCCACTAGAAAGGCGGCGAACTCGGGATAATCTGATGGGGCTTGGCCACAAATACCGACTTTGCAGTGATATTTTTTACCGGCAGCGATAATTTGGGCGACCATCTTTTTGACCGCGGCGTTGCGCTCGTCAAAAATATGCGCGACCAAAGAAGAATCGCGGTCGAGACCGAGAATTAGCTGGGTGAGGTCATTGGATCCAATAGAGAAGCCGTCAAAAATTTTACAAAATTCTTCCGCCAGGAGCACATTGGCGGGAATTTCACACATAACATAGACTTGAAGTTTCTTTTGACCCGGACGTTTATCGCGCAATTTATGTTCATCCAAAATATCCAGCACTTTGCGGCCTTCTTCGGGAGTGCGGCAGAAGGGCACCATGACAATGACGTTATCTAGGCCAAATTCGTGACGGACTTTTTTAATAGCGCGACATTCCAGATCAAAGGCGGGACGATATTGCGGGTCATAGTAACGAGAAGCACCGCGCCAACCGATCATGGGGTTGGACTCTACCGGCTCAAATGCTTTGCCGCCGATGAGGTTGGCATATTCGTTAGATTTGAAGTCTGAAAGGCGCAAAACAACATCTTTGGGAT
>CAZJMI010000038.1:0-1919 GCA_964547305.1 uncultured Gammaproteobacteria bacterium | reverse complement strand
TTGGCATATTCGTTAGATTTGAAGTCTGAAAGGCGCAAAACAACATCTTTGGGATAGAAGGCGGCGGCAATTTGACCGATGCCTTCGGCTAATTTGCTGACGTAAAAATCTACGGGGCTGTCGTAGCCGGCGATAATTTTGTCGATTTCTTTTTTGGCCTTGGCGTCAGCAAGATTTTTGTAATTGATGAGGGCTAGGGGGTGAATGCGAATATCGTTGTTGATGATGAATTCCTCGCGGGCGAGACCGACGCCATCGTTGGGAATAAAGGAAAAATTAAAGGCCTGACTGGGCTCGCCGACGTTCATCATAATCTTGGTACGGGGGCGTTTGAGATTTTTGATGGTGGTTTTTTCGATTTTGAATGGTCTGATACCTTCATAAACATGCCCTTCTTCACCTTCGGCACAACTGACAGTGATTTTTTGCTTTTTTTTGATAATGTCCGCTGCATTGCCGGTGCCAACCACACAAGGAATCCCCAATTCGCGCGAGACGATGGCGGCATGACAGACGCGGCCGCCGGCATTGGTGACGATGGCTTTGGCGACTTTCATGATCGGCACCCAATCGGGGTCGGTCATTTCGGTGACTAGGATTTGGCCGGGTTTAAATTTTTCGATATCTTTGACGTCCATGACGATATTGGCTTCACCGGAAGCGATACGCGAGCCGACTGCGACGCCCTTGGTCAAAAGCTTAAATTCACGCTCTTTGCCACGCGATAAGAGACCGCCGGATTTTTTGACAAAGCGATAATCTTCCAGCACATCCAAGTTTTTTTGTGATTGCACAGTCTCGGGGCGGGCTTGTACGATGTATAATTTTCCATCTTTGCCGTCTTTGGCCCATTCAATATCCATGGGGCGCTTATAGTGTTTTTCGATGACGACAGAATATTTGGCTAACTCTAAAACTTCGGGGTCGGTGAGAGTAAATTGGTCTTGCTCGGCCTGGTTGGTCTTGAGATTGCGGGTAAATTTCGGACTGTCGTTATCATAAACCATGCGCCACTCTTTGAGGCCGAGTTTACGACCGATGATGGGTTTGTATTTGTTTAAAAGAGGTTCAAAAACACGAAATTCGTCGGGCGTGACTTTGCCCTGGACGATATTTTCACCTAGACCCCAAGAAGAATTGATGACAGTGACGTCGGCAAAGCCGGATTCGCTATCCACGGAGAACATAACACCGGAACAAGCGAGGTCCGAGCGGACCATTTTTTGAATACCGGCAGAAAGGGAAATTTTTGTATGTTCAAAGCCTTTTTCTACGCGATAAGCGATGGCGCGATCGGTGAAGAGAGAGGAAAAGCATTGTTTGACGATTTTTAAAACAGCCTTTTCGCCATGGACATTTAAATATGATTCCATTTGTCCGGCAAAAGAGGCCGTGGGCAAATCTTCGGCAGTGGCGGATGAGCGCACGGCGACATCCACGGCTTTGGTTTTGTATTGTTTGGAAAGTTTATGATAAGCGGTGACAATTTCATGCTCCAATTCGGCGGGTAGGTCGGAGGCGACAATAAGGGCGCGGACTTTTTTGCCACGAGCCATCAAGTCTTTGATATTGTGAACGTTGAGGCCTTTGAGGATTTTTTTAATTTGCTTGTCCAGGCCAGTGGTGACCATGAAATATTGAAAAGCTTCGGCAGTGGTGGCGAAACCGTTGGGAACATGCACGCCCTTGGCGCCGAGTGAATGGTACATTTCTCCCAGGGAAGCGTTTTTGCCGCCGACTTGGGGCACTTGCTTGATATTTAATTCATCGAACCAGAGAACAAACCTCCTATTTTTTGACATGAAGTTGATTTAAAAATATTTAGATATTAATGCGCGAGGAAAACTGTCCGATGAAAGGAATCTCCCAATCCTCTCCACGCCAAGCACGCACGAGACCGGTCAGGGCGGCAATGACGG
>CAZJMI010000037.1:0-8534 GCA_964547305.1 uncultured Gammaproteobacteria bacterium | reverse complement strand
TGGGTGTGCTGGAAAAGCCCGAAATCGACAGTATCACCGGCCTTTCGCCCACCATCGCCATTGACCAAAAAGGCGTCACCGGCAATGCCCGCTCGACTGTCGGCACCATTACCGAAGTTTACGACTATCTCCGCTTACTTTTTAGCAAAATTGGCCAGCCGCATTGTCCTAGTTGTGGTCGCGCCATTTCTCGCCAGGATGTTTACCAAATCACCCGCGCCATTTTGGCTTGGCCTAAAAATACTGAAATTTTAATCCTCGCCCCCTGGCCGCCCACCGAAGAATTAAATCTCAATTTCGCGCTGGAACGTGCCAAAGCTGCCGGCCGCATCAAAATTCGTTGGCAAAAAACACTTTATACCATCAAAGAGCTCGCCGCCCTCCGTCCTGTTTGGAAACAAGCCTCCGATTTAGCCCTGGTAGTCGACAAAATAATTCCCGCCCAAGATAAAAAGACCCTCATCAAAGCCCTGGAAATGGCCTCGAGTCTCGGTTCCGGCTCCCTCATTATCCATCGACTGGATAATCGTCGCGACTTCGCCTTTAGTCAAAACTACACTTGCGATAAATGTGGTTATAGCCTGGCGGAAATGGAGCCGCATTGTTTTTCTTTTAATTCACCCTCCGGCGCCTGCCCTGTCTGCCAGGGTTTGGGCAATTGTTTGACCGTCGAGCCCAAACTTCTAATGCCCAATCCTAAACTAACCATCGCCCAAGGCGCTATCCGTCCTCTCGCCCGCCTCTATTCCACCGCCAAAATGCGGCTTTTGGAGCTGGTAGCGCAAGCGCATGGCTTCGATTTAAACACACCCATCGGAGACATGGATGCCGATGCCATAAAAATTGTCCTCTACGGTACCGGAGAAACCGCCTATAGTATCGGCGGTCGCCTGCAACAGTTCAAAGGCGTTATCGCCGACCTGGAAACCCGCCACCGCGAAGCCAAAACCGACTACCTGCGTCGCGAAATTGAAAAATACATGCTCTTGTCAGTCTGTCCCGCCTGCCACGGCGCCCGCCTCAAGCCGGAAATTATGCATATCAAAATCGCCTCCCAAAATATCGCTCAATTTAGTGCTTTGAGTATTGAGAAATTAAGACAATTTTTCTCTACTGATACCTGGATAAAATCCGCCCCCGCACTCAACCAAGAAATCGCCAAGCCCATCGCGCGTGAAATCCGCAAGCGTTTGAATTTCTTGGGCGAAGTCGGCCTGGATTATCTAACCCTGGATCGCCCCTCCACCTCGCTCTCCGGCGGTGAAGCTCAAAGAATCAAGCTTGCCACTCAATTAGGCGCTGGTCTTTCCGGTGTCACCTATGTCCTGGACGAGCCGACTGTCGGTTTGCATCCCCGCGACGTGGAAAAACTCATCGGCACCATCCGTAAGCTCATCATTCAAGGCAATACCGCTATCGTCGTTGAGCACGACCCCAAAACCATGCGCGCCGCCGACAAAATCATCGACCTCGGCCCCGGTGCCGGAGAATATGGTGGTGAAATCGTCGCCCAAGGCTCGGTGGATGACCTTTGCCGCGCCCCCCGCTCCCTCACCGGTCAGTATTTTCAAAATCGTCTCAAAATTCCCGTGCCCGTCACTCGCCGTCCCGGTTCCGGCAAATTTCTCTCCATCCACGGCGCCGCTGCCTTTAATTTGAAAAATTTGGATGTTAAAATTCCGCTCGGCCGCCTAGTCTGTGTCACCGGTGTTTCCGGCTCCGGCAAATCCACCCTATTGTTAAAAATTTTAGCCCCCGCCCTAGCCAAAAAATTCTATGGCGCCAAAGAATTGCCCGCCCGCCACAAAAAAATTGTCGGCGTGGAACATATAGATAAACTGGTTAGTATTGATCAAACTCCTATCGGTCGCAGTCCGCATTCCAACCCCGCCACCTACACCGGAGTTTTCACCGCCATCCGCGACCTTTTCGCCAACCTGCCTGAATCACGCGCCCGCCACTACACCTCTGGTCACTTCAGCTTCAACGTCGCCGGCGGGCGCTGCGAAGCCTGCAAAGGCGAAGGCGCCATCAAGGTGGAAATGCAATTTTTGCCTAGTGTCTATGTTAAATGTGAAGAATGCGGCGGTACGCGCTATCAACACGACATTTTAGATGTTTGCTATCAAGAAAAAAATATCGCGCAAATTCTCGACCTCCCGATTATCGCCGCCAAGGACTTTTTCTCCAATGTTCCAAACATTGCCGCCAAACTTAATCTTCTCGATGAGGTTGGCCTCGGTTATCTCAAATTAGGTCAGCCCGCGCCCACCCTCTCCGGCGGTGAAGCGCAAAGAATCAAACTCGCCACCGAGCTTTCCCGCAAAGCCACTGGCCGCACGCTTTATCTGCTGGACGAGCCCACTACCGGCCTGCATTTCGGCGATGTCAAACGCTTACTAGAAGTTCTCGATCGCTTGGTCGATGCCGGCAACACCGTTTTAGTTATTGAGCACCACCTGGATGTCATCAAATGTGCCGATTGGGTCATCGACCTCGGTCCTGAAGGTGGGGATAAAGGTGGCCGACTGATCGTTCAAGGTACTCCCGAACAAATTGTTAAAATCAAAGCCAGTTATACCGGCCAATATCTCAAATCCGTCTTAAAATAAAAACTAAATAAAAAAGGGGTTTGCAAAATAGCAAACCCCAAGGGAGAGCGCATTCCTGTGAGTGTAGTTACCAGGAAATACTGTTTCCGCGCCTCATTACCCGCGCGTTGGGCTGGCTTACGCCGAAATCTCCGTTCTTGTCGCCACGCCTACGGGCGGCCGTGAAGATCGTAGTAGTGCCTTAGGCACACGGAGAAGTAAGCAGCATCTTCCGCTTTCTTCGTTTTCGCCGTGTGTAGTTGCTCTCCGCTTCGCACTACCGCTCCTTTGCTGTCAGTACGAATGTGCCGCACGGCCTTGGAATGACAGAAAGCACAGGGCACTTCTATCTCCTGCATGTCGTGAGCACAGGCCATCAGCCGCGCGGAACCCGGCCACGGATCCCCAAAAGAGCCGACAGACAATCCGTAGCAGAGTAGTAGCAAACTGTATTTATCCGTCATGTATATGAGGAATTCAGCTTCTTCCGCGGACAGAAAGTGCATATCGTCGAATAAAACGGCGGCTCTTTTGTTTTTGTCGACTAACTCTTGAACTTCCTGTTCAAAAGTCTCCACATCGAAAAGTCGAGTAATCTCGGCCGGTAATTTCAGCCCCGTTCGCGACTCAATTACCAACTCATCGGCCCTGGGATGGTTTTTGTGCATATAGCACAAAACACCGAATCCGTGCAACCTTAGATTGTCAGCTCGAACAATTACCGCCGCGCTTTTGCCGGCATCCATGCAGCTATGCCAAACATGTATCCTGCCGCCTCTTCGCGTTTCTTCTTGCTCGATTAGCTTAGCTGTTAATAACTCGAAAACTTCCTCTCTGGAAAGTTTTTCCTTCATTTCCACCTCCTTTGTTTTTTGTTTTTTTACTTTTCTTTTTTCAAAGACCAATTTGGTCTTAAAATGGTTGGGCGGGCCGAGCCGACATCAAAATAGCTATATTCATCTTGGTAGGAGGAACACACCCATCTTGATAAAAATCATCTCTCGTCCCGCCCTCGGAGCGATTTGGTAAGGAGGTTCAAGTTCCGTTACCGCCCACTACATTACACCCACCACCCCCGTGCTGTCAAGAAAAAGAAAAAACCCACGATTGTGAGTTTTTTTGACCCTCTTTTTTGAGGGTCTGGAGGCAGGGGAGGGTATCGACTTCAGCACTGGCGCGGGTTAGTTCCGATTGCAATGCGCCATTGGTTGTTGCGCTGGAATAGTCATCATCGGCTTTTTTGTCGAAGGTGTCCGAGCGGTATGCTCGGGGTCGCTGCCGTATTCGACATAGCCATTTTCGGTACCCTCCCTATTAGTATCCAAACGTACTAGGAAACATCTTACCATATATCCATTTTTATGTCAAGCCCCAAGCATCCCCACGCTTGACAGGCCCATTTTGCTGCGCTAAAATGACTACCAGGCTTTAGCACTCTTCTTATTTGACTGCTAAGCTGTATTTATAAAATTTTAACCAATTTAATAATCAAAACCATGAATCTCAAGCCTTTGCACAATCAAGTTATCATTAAACCCATCAAAGAATCCACCGCCACCCCATCCGGTCTAGTTTTACCCGAGACCGCCGAAAAAGAACGCCCAGAAAAAGGTGAAGTCATCGCCGCCGGCCCCGGTAAATTGCAGGACAACGGCCAACGTTCGCCCATGAGTGTCAAAATCGGCGACCAAGTGGTTTTCAAAAAATATTCCCCCGATGAAATCAAAATCAATGGCCAAGAATTTTACGTTATTCGCGAAGATGATATTATCGCCATCATTGAAAATCTCTAAAATAACTTATTTCGTTAATTAAATTTTACTATACCTATGGCTAAACAAATTTCCTATCAAGAAGAAGCCCGCTCCGCCCTCAAGCGCGGTGTGGACAAACTCGCCGAAGCCGTAAAAGTCACCCTCGGACCCAAAGGCCGCAATGTCGTCTTGGACAAAGGCTATGGCGCGCCCACCATCACCAAAGACGGCGTCACTGTCGCCAAAGAAATCGAGCTGGAAGACAAATTTGAAAATATCGGCGCCCAGTTGGTCAAAGAAGTTGCTTCCAAAACCAACGACATCGCCGGCGATGGCACCACCACCGCCACCATTCTGGCCCAAGCCTTAATTTCTGAAGGTCTGAAATTGGTCTCTTCCGGTTTTAACCCTATCGACATCAAAGGGACTATCGATAAACGCGTCAAATCCATCGTCCAGAACCTCAACGAGTTCAAAACCGATGTCACATCCAAAGAAAAAATCGCTCAAGTCGCCTCCATCAGCGCCAATGACCCCGAAATCGGCAGCCTCATCGCCGAAGCCATGGATAAAGTCGGCAAAGACGGCGTCGTCACTGTGGAAGAATCTCAAACTTCGGAAATGGGCCTGGAAATAGTCGAAGGCATGCAATTCGATAAGGGCTACGTCTCCCCCTATATGGTCACCAACGCCGAAAAGATGGAAGCCATTTGTGAAAATCCATACATTCTCATTACCGATCAAAAAATTTCCTCCTTGGAAGACATTAAGCCCTTCCTGGAAAAAATCTTGCAAAATGGCAAAAAAGATTTGGTTATTATCGCCGATGACGTTGAAGGCGTGGCTCTCACTACCCTCATCGTCAATAAATTGCAAGGCGTGCTCAATGCCGTCGCCATCAAAGCCCCTGGTTTCGGTGACCGCAAAAAAGAAATGCTACGCGACATCGCCACATTGACCGGCGGCCGTGTTATTTCTGAAGAAGTCGGTCTCAAATTGGAAAATGTGGAAATTCACGACCTAGGTCAAGCCGCGAAAATTATCGTCGGCAAAGAAAACACCACCATCATCAACGGCAAAGGCGATGAGGTCGCCATCAAAGAACGTATTGCCCAAATCCGCAAAGCCAAAGATGACGCCACTTCGGATTTTGACAAAGAAAAATTTCAAGAACGCCTAGCCAAACTCTCCGGCGGTGTCGCTATCATCAAAGTCGGCGCTAATACTGAAACTGAACTCAAAGAAAAGAAAGATCGCATCGAAGATGCCCTCAACGCCACTCGCGCCGCGGTGGAAGAAGGTGTTGTGCCTGGCGGAGGTATCGCTCTCGCGATTGCTGCTCAATGTTTCAAGGAAGGACAACTCAATCTGCCCGACTTAGTCACTCGCGCCGTCCTCGAGCCTATCAAACAAATTGCCTCCAATGCCGGCCAAGACGGATCCATTGTCCTCTTCAAGATTATTGATGAACAGAAAAAACAAAATAATCCTCACATTGGCTTCAACGCCCGTGCCGGTAAATATGAAGACATGATTCAAGCCGGTATTATCGACCCCACCAAAGTCGTGCGTACCGCCCTGGAAAATGCCGCTTCCATCGCCGCCATGTTCCTGACCACCGAAGCAGTCGTCACCGATATTCCAGAAAAGAAATCCGCCGAAGGCGGCATGGGTCACAACCACATGCCCGACATGGGCTATTAAAAAAGGGCGGCTAAATTCGCCGCCCCCGTATAAATTCCAATCCGTTCAGCCGCCTATCGTCGCGTGGCTATCTGCCAGGCGTACAGGCCGATATATCTTTCCAATATCGCCCGCGTGTAGTAATTGTCTTTACCGGACTTGTTCCATAGCACCGAGTAGTAGAAAGTTTTGCCGAATTTTTCCGTCTTCACCACTCGACTGCCGGCCGGGAAAAAGCGCATTACTTCCCGCGGCTCCAATTCTTTTTTAGACTGCACGGAAAAAGTAATTTCCGCGTGGTCCCATGGCTTGGCTATCTCCGCCAAGGCCTTTTGGTAAGCCCCCACGCCGTATGGATACAGCCATATTGATGGGCGTACCATATACTTTGGCGCCGTAGTGCCTGCCGGCATACTGTCCGCCGCCACGACTGCCGCTATCGTCACGGAATCCGCCTTGGAATCCTCCGCGACCAATGTCGATATGCCGCACGTATCATTCGCGCTTATAGTGTCGCTCACGTCCGAGGCTCTTCGCGCTGGTCCCATCGCCTCTCGAATACTGTCGCGCACTGTTTCATCGGGATAAAAATCCGGTGACAATTCGCACAGATAATTGTTATTCCGGAACATTGCGACGACCTCACCATACGTGACCATGGTATCTTTATCGTACAACCGAATCACACTTATCTCGACCTCATCTGGCCGTTCCCAATCGCTCGGGAAGCCCCGATCCTGTTCCAGGATATCGGGCAACTTGGGCTTTGACCTGCCCAGTCCTAATACGCCGGCGCAACCGATTGTTTGTGACAAGATTGCCACCACCGTCACCCATAGCGCGATTACTAAGAATCGTTTCATTTCCCCTCCTCAAATAATTTTGTTTTCGTCTGTTTTCAAGGCACAAAGCCTAACCGAGACACCTTAGCACACTATAACCCCATTGTCAATAAGCTCGGGTAATGTGCACACACATATGGCGGTTTTTCGCCGCCCGCCCAAATTGACAAAAACCATAAAATATAGTATCCTCAAATCATAAAAAACAGAAACTTGATAAATTTAGCTGAAAAAAGCTAACAAAAAGGAGAAAGATGAGAACGATCTTTTTGGTGCTGTTGATAGTATTCTTTGCGCTTCTAATAACACTCTTTGTGGGCGTGGTGTTTGGCCAACCCGCGATCGAGTGGCAAAAGTGTTTGGGAGGCAGCGCTGATGATTTAGCCCAATCCATCCAACAAACAAGTGATGGTGGCTATATTGTAGTAGGGAACTCTTCTTCTACGGATGGCAATGTCACGGGCAACCACGGGAACGATGACTACTGGATTGTCAAACTGAACTTCTTGGGCGAGATAGACTGGCAAAAATCTCTCGGCGGGAGTTTGGACGATTGGGCAGAATCCGTTCAACAAACGAGCGACAATGGTTATATTATAGCGGGGGTTTCTTATTCCAATAACGGCGATATTGCCGGTAATCATGGAGATAGTGATTGTTGGATTGTCAAACTAAACTTCTCGGGCGAGTTAGAATGGCAAAAATCTCTCGGCGGAAGTGCTGGCGATGGAGCATTCTCTATTCAACAAACCCGAGACGATGGATATATTGTGGCCGGAGGATCTAGATCTAACGACGGCAACGTTACTGGCAATAACGGGAACGAAGACTGTTGGATTGTCAAACTGGACGCGCTGGGAAATATAGAATGGCAAAAATCTCTCGGTGGGACTCATAATGATTGTGCGACCTTCATTCAACAGACGAACGATGGCGGCTATATCATGGCGGGACTTTCTCGATCAGTTGATGGTGATGTCACTGGCAACCACGGTGCTGATGATTATTGGATTGTCAAACTGGATACATTGGGAAATATAGAATGGCAAAAATGCCTAGGTGGAAATGTAGATGATTGGGCAACATCCATTCAACAAACCACAGACAATGGCTATATTATTGCTGGATCTTCTGGTTCCAATAACGGCGATGTTACTGGCAATCATGGATGGCGGGACTACTGGATTATCAAACTGAACTTCTCGGGCGATATAGTTTGGCGAAAATGTCTCGGCGGGAGCTTAGAAGATTGGGCAATATCCATTCAGCAGACGAGCGACGATGGCTATATTATAGCGGGATGGTCCGCATCCAACGATGGTAATGTTACGGGAAATCATGGAGACAAGGACTGCTGGATTGTCAAACTAAGCCCATTGGGCAACATAGTTTGGCAAAAATGTCTCGGTGGGAGTTTTGCTGAATCTGCGACCTTCATCCAACAGACGAGCGACAATGGTTATATCGTAGCGGGAAAATCTTCTTCTAACGATGCGGATGTTACTGGCAACCATGGAGGGAGCGATTACTGGATTATCAAGCTTGTTACCGATGTTACTCTTTCCGTCACCGAGCCCCACCCCACCCCCCCCAACCCCAACCCTCCCCCCCCCCACCCCCCCCCACCCCCCCCCCCAAACCACCCCCCCCCCAAAACCCTTCGC
>CAZJMI010000036.1:6780-8709 GCA_964547305.1 uncultured Gammaproteobacteria bacterium | reverse complement strand
GATTCGGCAACAAGTTGCCTGCTCGGGGCTTCGCATAGCCGCCGCGCATTATACGAAATAAATTTTGGCGCGCTACATAGAAATATTTATATAAATGCAATTTTATTTTTAAATTATTATGGAGATTAAAACTTATTTGAATTGTTCCGAACAAGAAATCCAATCCAAAAATTTTAACATTTTTGTTGGAATAAGTTTGGGGAACAAGTATTTTACCAAAGATAATATTAAGAAGTATATTCTTTGGGCTTTGGAAAATACTAAAGATGATGTTTTAGTTCTAATTGCTGATAAAAACCACGCAATAAATTATGAAGTTCTCAATGGATATAATCCTGAAAGAGCGTTACAAGTCGCATTGAGAAAAGGAATTGAGACAGAAGAATCTGTTAAAAAAATTGTGCGTGGTTTACCAAAAGAGAAACATCATCTCATCAAGGTTTGCAAATGGGAGGATGCAAGAAAGTCCTCTTATTATCAAGTCAAAATCAAATTTTTTCTAAATGAATTTATAGGAAATAGCAAATTCCACGATTTTATTATCAAGATTATTCAAGAGAATTTAGGGGGTAAAGCTGAAAATTTGAATTTGGAACAATTGGAAAAATTAGCTTTTTATGTTCTTGATGAGTTGCCAATTCTCTTGAATGGTGTAGAATTTGAGGGGAAAATTTATGATTTACACCCATATCCTGGACTTTCTTCTTTGGATGATTTGTTTATGAGTTTGCAAACTGGAAAAATGTTCCCCAAACTTACAAAAATGTTAGAGATAAAAAATATAATTGCAGAAGTAGAAGCTTATGTTGATTAGACGCACGCCAAAATTTACTCAAGGGGACGCTGCGCTTTCGTCGCTATCGCTCCTCACCCTCGTATAACAAGGGATAAAAGGAAAATTGCTCGGCTCGCAATTTTCCCAAATTTTCTACACTACGTTCCGAAAACTTCTTTTATCCCTGATGTTAGCTGAAATATAATATTTACCTTTTATGCTTTGCTTCATCACTGGCAATCAAAACAAATTAAAAGAGGTTCGTGAGGTTTTCCCCTTGGTGGAGCACTTGGACATTGATTTACCAGAAATTCAGGCCATTGATGCCCACGAGATAATTAAAAGTAAGTTAACCGCCGCCCTAGAACACACTAATGGCGAGCTGATAGTCGAAGATACTTCGCTCCACCTGGATTGTCTCAACGGCTTGCCCGGCCCCCTAATCCGTTGGTTTCTCGAAACCATTGGCAACGACGGTCTAGCTGACATCGCCGAAAAATTTGGAAATAACGGCGCGCAAGCCAAGACGATTATCGGCTATGCCAAAAATCGCCAAGAAATTCACTTTTTTGAAGGCATTATTAATGGCCAAATAGTTAAACCGAGAGGGGAGACAACTTTTGGCTGGAATCCGATATTTCTACCGGACGGCTACAGCCAAACTTTTGCCGAGATGGATTCAGATCAAAGAAGCTACATCAATATGCGCCGCTTGGCACTCAACCAACTCAAAGATTTTTTACAGACTAATTAGCATTGCCTTCCGCCCCCGCCTATGCTAAGGTCTTAGCGCTTTAAATTTGGCCCCACCGCCTACGGTCAGCCGGACTTTTAACCGCTAAAACCAAAACTATGCAATTTTTGAGTGTACTGATGCCGATTGCTCTGATAACCGCGGTTATTCTCTATTCTTGTCGTGGGTAAAATCTTTGTTTTTGCCGCCGATAGTGCTAAAATGACAGCATGTCAAAGTTTTTGCGTTCTGCTACTCTTATAATATCTCTAGCCATCGCCGGCCTTGCCGGTTGCCTTTCCGGCTATTTTTTAGTCTCAAAAATTGCCCCCGCCATAGCCTTAAATAATGCCCGGCGTCATGATGTCGCCATGAATGCCCCTGCCGTTTTGGGCGAAAAAATCGCCGCCGACCCGATTGC
>CAZJMI010000036.1:4266-6770 GCA_964547305.1 uncultured Gammaproteobacteria bacterium | reverse complement strand
ATCGTGCATCATCTTCTGGTGGGATATATGGAGCCGTTTTGGGAGAAAAAATTACCACCGCTAGCGACCCCGCACTCTCCGGCCGTCCCAACACCGCCATCATCCCCATCAAAATCTTTCTCGCCGGCGACATCATGCTCTCGCGTATGGTAGAAAGACGCTCCCTATCGCAAACCTCCACCGCCCCCTTCGCTTATCCCTTCGCGAATTTTCAAAATCAAATCTCCGCCGCCGACCTAGCTTTCGCTAACCTCGAAACCCCGCTTGTTGATGGCGCGCCCATCGGCCCCACGGATATGATTTTCCGCGCCTCGCCCGATTGGGCTCCAGCATTGAAAAGCGCCGGTTTTGACATCCTCAACCTCGCCAACAATCACATTTTAAACCAATACCAAACCGGCCTACTCAAAACCCAAACACTACTCACAGAGCAGGGGATAGCCACTTGCGGTATCGGCAACGCCAGCATTTCCGGGGCTGTCGTTATTCCCGTTAAAGATCTGCGCTTCGGTATTGCTTGCTACACTTATGACGGCATCAAAGCCAACACCGCCGCCCTCGCCCCGCAAGGTCTTTCCACCGCCAATCTCACCCGCGATCTCGATTATCTCAAATCCCAAAATGTAGATTTCATCATCGTCTCCATGCACGCCGGTACCGAATACGCCACCACCGCCAACACTCAACAGACCCAATTCGCCCGTCAGGCCGTTGACCTCGGCGCGGATTTAGTCGTCGGACACCATCCACATGTCGTGCAAAATATGGAGCTTTACAAAGACAAATACATTTTTTATTCCCTCGGCAACTTTATCTTTGACCAGATGTGGTCTGCCCCCACCCGCCGTGGTCTGGCCCTGACCCTGACTATTCAGCCCCACGAAGTCACCGCCATTGAATACCTACCCGTCGTGATTGAAAACTACAGCCAGCCCCGCCCCGCCGACCCCGCCGAAGCCGATTGGATTCTCAAGCGGCTCAAATGGGCGTCTGCCCTGGCGCGGTAGTGTAGGCTACTGATATATCTCGTGGTCTCCGACCGAATGGAAATAAACGGTACCCTTATCTTTTTTAAACTCAAAAATTATCCGGTAGTTATAGCCAATCGCAAACGACCAAAAATCTTTTAATTTTCCATGTAATTTATGTGCTCCCAAAATAGTGTCAAAGGGATTTTTTCTAAATACTAGTTCTCGCTGTTCGGCTAAGTCCTTGATTTTTTCTGGCAGTTTTTTATATTCGCGCGCAAATTTAGAGCTATAAAAAATTTGCATAAGCCAAAACTATCGTAGAGCTTTCAATGATTTTAAAACTTTGCCCCCACCAGAAGCAATCTCGACCCTGCTTTTGTTTAAATCTTTTAATGCCGTAGTCTCTTCCCAGTCTCGTAAAAGCTGGCGAAAGAATTCGCTGGTAGATGCGTATTTTCCGGCTTTAACTGCCGCCTTAACGGCCTTAGCCATCGGGGCGGGCAGGGAAATGTTGACGATGCTTCTCATAAATCAATATTTAGGTTGTAATAATATGTATTACAATTATAGCCTAGTTAAAAAATTGCGTCAAGCTTTCTCGCGCAATTATTGACAAACCGCAAATCAAGTATTAACATACCGGCAGCAAGAAACACTTGCGACTGCTTTCCGGCAGAACTCCGGAAATGCCTGTTAGTAGCGGGCAAAACGTTTTTTGAAAAAAAGGAGTTGTCATGGTAAAAAATGACAAAAATGCCGTTGGTAGCGGCAAAGAAGACATGACCAAGATATTGGCGCGCTTGTTTGCGCTCTTTATCGCGATCGGCGACTTGGTTATCAACGGCAAGCGCTATGCCAAGGATGTAGCAGACTACTTGCAAAAGATCGTTGATGGGCTATTTACCATCAAGTTTAGGGAATATGCCGACTTTGGTATTTTTAAAATTCCCGCCGGCGGTAATTCAAAGGCATACTTAAAAGAGTATCTGGAACAATGCTACCCATCGGAAATGGAAGAGAAGCATCTCCATGGGTTGCTTAGCGTCTGTCTTTGTGATCAGAGCAACCAGTTTCAACCGGGCGACAGTGTTCGCGTCCGTATGTATGGCGCACGCGATATATATAATAGTGGAGTAATGGAGCCTGTGATAGTTGCTTCGCTGGAAGATCGGTTGAATTTTCTTAGCCGTTTTCATGGTAATGTTTTTCTCGGTGCCTGGGGCTTCCCGCTTATTCTTGAGAGTGGTATTTACAGTCGGACTAGCAACTGGCGGGGCAATGGCAATTTTACTTTTCCAGACAAAAGAAAGCGACTGCCAAAAAACGGTACAGGCATTCAGCAAGAGCTGATTTTATCTGTAAATTCGCACTCGCGATGGGAACTTGGTTTGTACGAGGTTGATGTAAATCAATGTTGTTTCTTTTTTGGCTTCACGCTTGTTCCTCCCGAAGAAACCGCTGACCCCAAAACTTCCGCCAATCCTGCCAAATAATATCTAATGGCCAAATAGCCATGGGCACATGCTTCACCGC